>CAYUZD010000161.1:0-7438 GCA_964449475.1 uncultured Nitrospirales bacterium | reverse complement strand
GTTCGTGAATCGAGACCTTGATCGATCTCCACCGGCCCCGCGCGAAGACGGCGTACGTGAGGATGAGCCGGCTCACGTGACTGATGAGAATCGCCGACCAGATGAGCGTCGGCGTAAGCGTGAGCCACTCGGCGTAGTAGGCGGCGGCGCAAATACCGAGCAGGATGCCGATCTGCGTGACGAACGCGATGATCATCGGACTGACTGTGTCGCCCGCTCCTTGCAGTCCGCCCGTGAAGGCCAGCATTACGACGACGGCAATGCCGGAGAAGCTTAGGAACCTCAGAAACTCGACCGATATCAGGAAGACTTCTGAGCCGGATTCAATGCCGAAAATCCCGAGGAGGGGGCCAGGTATAGTCCAGTAAAGAATCCCGAATAGGGCGGCCAACGCCAATGCGATCGTAGTTCCCCAGTATACCGCGCGTTCACCGCGCGCAAGTTTTCCCGCGCCGATGTTTTGGCCGATGACGGTAGCGCACGCGGCACGAAGTCCGAAACCGGTCCACGTGATGAAGTTGAACAGCTGCGAATAGCATATCGCGTAGGCGGCGAGGGCGGCAGTTGCGTTCGGTAGTTGATTGATGACCAGCAAGAGTATTGCGCCCGCGATATTGAGCAACACGGCCTGGATCCCCACGGGGATTCCGATTGCCGCACTACGCCACAGAATTGAGAGGTCGGGCACCAGTGTGAACCTTTCGGGCGGCCCGATGTAGGCGCGCTTCGAAAGAATGAACCACAACGCTATGCAGACGCTCGGAACCGGTCCTACGACAGTACCGATGGCCGCGCCCAACGTGCCCAACTCCGGCAGCGGGCCGACACCGTTGATAAAACCAATGCTGACCGCGGTGTGTGTAATCGCGGTTAAGAGTCCGAGCAGCATCGGAATCTTCGTGTTGCCGCTGGATTGGAGCGCGCCGGCGAGCAGGAACATGAAGAAGAGCGGTGCATTACCTATGAATAGGATTCGGAGATACGGGACCGCATATACGCTGACGTCGTCTTTGTAATCAAAAAGTTGGAGAAGATGGGGCGACAGGGCATAGCCGACCGGCCCAACAACGAAGATCAGAAGGTATGTCGACGCGAGAAACGTGTGGTACGCAATGCGATTGACCGCGGCGGAGTCCTGGCGGCCGACGTACTGCGCGATCAGGATATTCATCCCGTGGAACAGCGACGAGAGAAACACGACCACGACCAGGAACAACTGCCATGCCGCTCCGACCGCTGCCTGACCTTCGAACCCGTCCTGATGGCCAACGAGCGCCTGGTCGATCATGCCGTGGATGCCGGCAACGAGCTGCGTAAGCACAACGGGCCACGCGACCTTCCAGATGGAGCGGAAGATGCCGCCGGAGACGATCTCGTGGTCAAACTTTCGCATTACGGCGCGCGTATCGCCGGCCAGATGCCCGGCGCCTCCCCGGCTTTAAACCCCTGCGCCGGACGAATGTGTTCCATCCCGACGGAAAAAGTTCGACCCTCCGGCGGCGTGCTCGGGCGAGGAGGGAAAATTACGAAGGCAGTCACCCACTGCGTAACGAGAGAAATGGTAACGGTGCAGCCCGGAAGATGTCCAACTGCACCAAACGTGTGGCAGGCTTAAGCGAGGTTCAGCTTAGGCCTGTACTCGGTAACAGAACCTACTCGTCCCGCCCCGTCCGGTCGCTGAGTTTCTCGACCATGCCCTTCACGCCGCCGAGCGTCATGTCTTCCATGTGGAAGACTTCGCGGATCTTCTTGAGCGTAAACGCACCGTAATTGCCGCCCCAGCGCTCGCGGGGAATCGGATTGAGCCATACGGTGTGCTTGAACCGTTCGGAAATCCGCTGCAGCCAGTGGACAGACGGGCGCGCGTCCTCGAGGTCGAAGCCCGTAATCGATCCGAACGGCGACATCAGCTCCTCGGGCGCCATCGTGGCGTCGCCGACGATGACCACGCGGGTGTCCGCGCGTTCCTGCAAAAGCTTCTCCGTGTTCATCGAACGGATGCGGCGCTGATCGACGTAAATCTTCTCGTAAATCGTGTTGTGGAAATAGTACGTCTTCACGTCCTCGAACCGGTCGTGGAGCTTCGAGAACAACAGCCGCGTCGTGTTGATGTACGGCGTCATCGAGTATCCGCCGTTGTCGATCAGCATGACGAGGCGCATCTTGTCGCGCAGTTCCCGCGCGAAAAAGAGTTCTATTTCGCCGCCGTTCCGCGCAGTGCGCCGGATCGTCTCGTCGAGCTGCAACTCGTTCGCGGCACCCGCGCGCTTGAGGTGCTTCATGGACTCAAGCGCCTGGCGCAGGTTGTCGTCGCGCAATTTCGTCGAGTTCGAATACGAGATGTACCGCCGGTCGCCGATGACCTTCAGCGCGGACCCGCCGCCCGGCTTCCCGCCCACGCGCACGCCGTTCTCCGCGTTGCCCGAATGGCCGAACGGCGAATTGCCCTGCGTGCCGACCCACTTGCTGCCGCCGTGGTGCTCTTTGGTCTGCTCTTTGAGCCGGTCCCAGAACTTCTTCATCAGTTCTTCGGGCGACATGTCCCATTTCGCGCGCGCGGGCAGTTCGCCGGACTCGATCGCACGGTTCAGCCAGTCGCGGAACTGCTTCGTGCGCAGCAGCGACATGTCGCCTTCCTCGACGGCGGGAATGTCGAGGTCGTAGAAATACAGCGCGAACGCGCGCTCGAAGGGGTCCATGTGTTCGACGCGGCGCACGAAACACAGCCGCATCAGAACGAACAGATCGTCGAGCGTGTGGACGAGGCCCTTCTCGAGCCCGCGATTGAGTTCGAGCAGGTCTTTCGGCGAACAAGGCACGCCGTACTCGCGCAGGAGATACAGAAAGTCCACGAACAGCGCGTTGTAGCCTTCCTTCGTCTCCGGCGCGGCGGACATCTACGCGTACCTCTTCGGCCCTTCGCCTTCGCCGCGGTACGCCTGGATGTCGCTCGCGCGCTTGAGCAGCACGCCGACCAGCGGCGGGTTCTTCGGATCCGGCACCGTCTCGATATGCTCCAATGCGCCAATCCAGTTCAGCAATTCGCTCGTGGCGGGCGGCTTCTCGAACCCGCGCTGGCGCAGGTCGTAGAAAATCTTCACCGCCGCTTCCATCAGTTTCGGGTTCGTGTTCGGGTAGTGCAACCGGACGATTTCCTTCATCTGGTCCGGCGACGGGAACGCGATGTGATGGCAGTAACACCGGCGCAGGAACGGATCGGACAGTTCGCGCTTGGCGTTCGACGTGAGCACGATAAACGGGATCTGTTTCGCCTTGATCGTCGTGTTCACCTCGCGGATCGTGAACTCGAAATCTTCGAGGATGTCGAGCAGATTGTCCTGCACGTCCGACTCGGTCTTGTCGATCTCGTCCAGCAGCAGCACGCACTTGCGGTCCGCGCGGAACGCGCGGCCAATCGGCCCCCACACGACGTAATCGTAGAAATTCTGCACCTGGCGCCCGGTGTCGCCCGAGCCGAACCGCGCGTCGTTCAGGCGTAGCACCGTGTCCTGGGTGTAACACCCCTCCTCGCCCTTGATCGTCGATTTGCAGCGCAGCACCTCGATCGGCAACCCCACCGACTTGGCCGCCTGAAACGCGAGCTGCGTCTTGCCCGTGCCCGCCTCGCCTGTCAGCAGGAGCGGCTTCTCCATCTGCAGCGCGATATTGACGATGGCGCCCAGCTCGGGGTCGAGATAGTACTTGTCGGTGCCGGTGAATCGAAGGGTTTCGGTGGTCATGCCAACTCCATTGAGACGAATTCGGTTGGGCAGCAAACGAACGCCGGAAACGGCGAGCAGTCCGGGGCGATCCTATCAGGCAATATGTAAACTGTTCAAAACCTGCCGGATTGCGGAGTCCGGATCGGTGCCATCCATCCCGAAGGTCGCCTGGCGCCGTTTGAGACCACCGTGTGCTGCATGCGCCGCGTCACGGTGCTACAATCTGCGTTCACGCGGAGGCGGTGCAGTGCGGACTCGATGGATTGTTGGCGTCATGGTCGCGTTCGCGCCGTCCTTGGTCCTCGCGCAAGATGCGCCCAATTCCCTCAAGAGCATCGTAAACCCCGCCGAGGCGATTCCGCAGGCGCTTCCGAAGCCGGAACCGGCTGCCGCTCCCGCCGAACAGACGCCGGAAGAACTCGCGAAGACGGCGGACCTGCTGTTACGAGTCGCGCAACTCATGCTCGTCCGGCTCGAGGGGACCACGGGCCCCAACCCAAACGACCGGCAATTGCTCGACCAGATTCAGATCGGCGGCGTCATCCTCCCCCAGTTGCTGCCGCCGGAAAGCGTCGGCGATTACATTACCTCGTTGCGGCGACCGCGCGGGCCGGGTGCGCTGCCGTTGATGATTGGCCTCGACTTCGTCGGCGGCGGTCAGGAAGCGACCGGCGTGCGCGCGCACGGCATGCGCGTGCCGGCCATGCTCACGGTGGCAGCGGGCGGCGCGGGAAGCCACTCGTCGGCGCTGTTCACGGCGCAGGCGAACGACGTCGCCCGGCTCGGCGCCGATTTCCACTGGGGCCCGTCACTCGCGCTGGCAGCGACGCCGGCAGGCACCTCGACCGGTTGGCGTACATTCGGCAGTTCGCCCGACCTCGTCGCGGCCTTGTCGTCCCAGATGGGTACGGCGTTTGCCGCACGAAATCTCGCGTGGATCCCGGTCGGTTTTCCGGGAGGCACGAAGTCCGCCACGGAGAATTCGCCCGCGGTGTTGGTGACGCCGGTGGCGGAGCTTCGCGGCAACGACCTGAAACCCTACGAAGCCGCGATCGCCGCCGGCGCGGACCTCGTGCACGTCGGAACGACGCTCGCTCCGACGCTCGATCCCGCGCGGCCGGCGTGCCTCTCCCCCGTCGTCATCCGCGACGTGTTGCGCGGGGCGCTCGAGTTCGACGGCCTCGTCGTGGCGGGGCCGATGGACTCGCCCGACATCTCGCGCATCTCGGACACGTCCACCTCGGCCGTCGAGGCGCTGATGTCCGGCGCGGACATGATTTTCTGGAGCGGATCGGGTCCGCGCGTCGCCCGCGCGATCGTGGACATCGTGCAGGCCGTGCAATCCGGGGCATTGCCGGAATCGCTCGTGAACGACGCCTTCGTCCGCGTGACGAGGTTCAAGGAATCGCGGGGACTCCGGCTGTGGCCGATGCCGGACAAGGCGGACATCCGCAAGCTCGCGAAGGAGGCCGCAAAGCGGCGCGAGGCGGCGGACGCGGAACAGCGCGCGATCACGCTGTTGCAAAATCGCGGTGAGGTGCTTCCGCTGAGCGAGGAATCGTCCGGCATGATCGGCGTGACCGGCGCGTTCGGCGTGGAACAGCTTCGCGACGCGCTGCAAGAATATTTCAGGATGGTCGCGATGCAGCCGATCCGCACCGCGCGGCATACGACGCGCGTGGAGGACTTCGAAGTCAATCGCCTGACGCGTCCGGGCAGCCCGGTAAACACCGCGATCCTGATCTTCACGCGCGACATCGAACTCCAGAGCCAGTTGCGCGTGATTCGCGGCCTCAAACAGCAGGGCCAGCGGATCGTGGCCGTATTGCTCGGCTTTCCTTCCGATTTGGCCGCCTATGCCGAGGCCGATGCGCTCGTGCTGGCGTACGGCGACGCGGCCAATCCGGACGAAACGATGACGGCGCTCGCCGAAGTACTCGTCGGGAACGCGCCCGTCGCGGTGCTGCCGCCGTTGCGCGACCTCGAACTCGCCGCCGGCGCCAGCGTCACGTTTGACGTGCACGACGTCGTCCGCACGCCCGTCGGCCGGTTGCCCGTGTCGTTCAAGCCGCCGTTCGTCGCGGGTTACGCCGTGTCCTACCGATCAGACGTCGCGTTCGACAGCGTCGCCTGGGACTTCGGTGACGGGAAGGAATCGCGCGACGCCGTCACAACCCACGCGTACGCCAAACCCGGCGTGTACACGGTCGCCCTCCGCGTCGGCCGCAAGGGGCCCTCTCTCGCCGAAGGCTCGTTCAGGGTCGTCGTGAAGTGACCGCGCCGTTCGCGGCGGAACTGCTTCGCCGCCGGACCGGGTTTCGGCGCAGAATCGTCGGCTGGTTCCGGCGCGAGCATCGAAAGGTGCCCTGGCGCGGCACGCGCGATCCGTACGCTGTCTGGGTCGCCGAGATCGCGCTGCAACAGACGCGCGTCGATCAAGGTACGCCCTACATTGAGCGATTTCTGAAACGGCTCCCGGATGTGCGCGCACTCGCAAACGCGAAACTTGACGACGTACTCAAGCTCTGGGAGGGCCTCGGGTACTACGCGCGCGCCCGGAACCTGCATCGCGCGGCACACACCATCGTGGACAGCGGAGGAGCGCTCCCGGAGACCGTCGAGGAATGGCTCGCCCTGCCGGGGGTCGGCCGATACACCGCGGGCGCGATTGCCAGCATTGCGTTCGGACTTCCCGCGCCTGTACTGGACGGCAACGTCAAGCGGGTCCTCGCGCGGCTCACGGATTACGGCGCATCGATCGACTCGAAGGACGCCGATTCGGCAATGTGGGCCGCGATGGAGACGCTCGTGCGCGGCGTCGCGCCGGGCGACTTTAACCAAGGCATGATGGAGTTGGGCGCCCAGATCTGCACGCCGCGCAATCCGGCGTGCACGCGTTGTCCGGTCTCATCGTATTGCGCCGCGGTCGAGAACAATACGGTCGCGCAGCGGCCCATCCGCCGCGAAAAACCGCGCGTGCCGCACCACGAAATCGTGGTCGCGGCCGTCCGGCGGCGCGGGCGCTATTTGCTCGGGCGGCGTCCCGAGGGCGGTCTGCTCGGCGGCCTCTGGGAGTTCCCGGGCGGAAAGGTGAAACCCAGCGAGAACCACGCGCAAGCGCTTCGCCGCGAGGCGCGGGAAGAACTCGGCGTCCGCATCAAGGTAGGCGGATTAATCGCCTCCGCCGATCACGCGTACAGCCACTTCAAGGTCACGCTGCACGTGTACGGCTGCGAAATTACGTCCGGCACGCCAAGGCCGCGCGTCCACACGAAACTGCGCTGGACCGCGCCGTCGGAATTCCCCAACTTCGCCTTTCCGAAGGCGAATCACAAGTTTCTGCACCTGCTTGCCCGCGACGACCGAGGCCGAAGAAAGAAACAGGGTTAAGCGAACCCCGCTTAGCCCTGCCGCGATCTATGTCTGATTAGTTTTTGGCCGCGTCGACGATCTTCAGCAGTTCGATCTCGAACTTCAGCACGGAATACGGCGGGATGGCGGGCGGGCGGCCTTCCTCTCCGTACGCGAGTTGGTACGGAATGACGAGCTCCCACTTCGCGCCTTCCTTCATCAGCATCAGCGCCTCGGTCCAGCCGGGGATCACTTGGGTCACGCCGAACTCGGCGGGCTGGCCGCGCTTGTACGAACTGTCGAACTCGTTTCCGTCCACGAACGTGCCGCGGTAGTGCGTGCTGACGCGATCGGTCTTCACCGGC
>CAYUZD010000160.1:0-7497 GCA_964449475.1 uncultured Nitrospirales bacterium | reverse complement strand
CCACGGCGACGGACCGTGAGCTGCGCCGGCGGCGCGGCGTGCCGCGGCACCTGCGTGCGTATGCCGAGGGAATCGAGTTCGAGGCGGAACGCCCGGACTACGACTCGGACTTCTCGACGTTCAGGATCAAGGTCGCGGCGGGTACCCCCGAGGAGTCCGCGCGGTTGACACAGGCGGCGGACGCGCTGGGGTCGATCTGCGACCGTCAGGCACAGGACGGCGTGATGACGTTCCTCATTCCCGGGAACGGCGCGGCGACGCCCGAGGCGGCGCGGCAGGCGGTTGACGTGCTGTCGCAGCACATGAAGTTACCGGAGGTATGGCGGTTCGACGGGTCGAAGTATAAGACGGATCCCGTCGATCTGGAGATGCTGTTCAAGGGGATGCTGCAATACAAGGCGAGCGACCTGCACCTGACGCCGGGCCAGAAACCGATCTACCGTGTGGACAACAAGGTGCACTCGTCGGACGTGATGGGCGAGATTTCGTCTGCGCAGATTCTGGAGCTGATCAAGCGCGTCGCGCCGGAAAGGTACTGGCAGGAGTTCGAGGAGCACCAGCAGACAAGCTTCGGGTATCACCAGGCCGGGTTGGGATATGCGCGCACGTCCGCGTTCATCAAGCGCGGCGCGCCGCACATCACGTTCCGGTACCTTCCGGAGAGAATACCGTCGTTCGAGGACCTGCACATCCCGAACGAGATGATGGAAAAGCTCGCGAAGATGCACAATGGGCTCGTGCTGATCGCGGGCATGACGGGCAGCGGCAAGACCACGACCGTGGCGGCGCTGCTGGACTGGATCAACCGGCACCGAAGCTGCCACATCCTGACGATCGAGGACCCGGTCGAGTACGTGCACGAGAACAAGAAGGCGTTCGTGTCGCAGCGGAGCCTCGGCGAGGACGTGGAGACGTTCGCGGAGGCGGTCGAGGGCGCGTTGCGGCACGACCCGGACGTGATGCTGGTGGGCGAGATGCGCGACGCGGACACGATCCGGTCGGCGATTAGCGCGGCCTCGACTGGGCACCTCGTGCTGAGCACGCTGCACGCGAACAACGCCTACGGCGTCGTGAACCGTATCGTGAGCTTCTTCGACCCGGTCGAGCGCGACCTCGTCCGGCAACAATTGGTGGATAGCCTGCGGTGCGTCATCTGCCAGAAACTCGTACCGAAGAAGGGCGGCGGCCGTGTGCCGGCGCTTGAGGTGTTGTTCAACGACGTGAAATCGATCTCGAAGGCCATCGTCTCCGGCGATACGCTCGCGATCCGGATCGGGATGCAGCAATCATTGTCCGATTCGATGTTGTTCGAGTTCTACCTGAACCGGATGTATCAGGACGGGCTGATCGAGTTGGACATCGCGAAGGAATACGCGCCCGACCTGGACATGCTGGACCAGATCCTGATGGGAACGTACAGCGTGCCGCGGATGCAGCACTAGAGGTTGGAGTAGCGCGGCAGTGAGCGAGCGAACGCTGGAACCGATGGCCCAAGGCGCGCCCGGATTTCCGCTGGCGCACGCGCAGGCAGCGCGAAAGGCCGAGGCGCTGGCCGAGCTCGCGCGGCATCCGTTCCGGCCGGTGTGGTGGCTGCGGAACGCGCACGTGCAGACGGTGTACGCGCGGTACGGCCGGCAGGTCGAGCGGCCGCCGCTGCGGGCGGAACGGTGGGACACGCCGGACGGCGACTTTCTCGATGTCCATTTTCTCGAGGGCGACCCCGAGATGCCGACGGCGATATTGCTGCACGGGCTCGAGGGGTGCATAGAGTCGACGTACTTCCTTGCGCTGTTGCAGGCGCTGCGCCGGGCGAGGTGGAACGCGGCGGCGATGGAGTTCCGGTCGTGCAGCGGCGAGATGAACCGCGCGCGGCGCATGTACCACTCCGGCGAGACCGAGGACCTGGGGTTCGTCGTGCGGCGGCTGATCGAGCGGCAGCCGGGGATCCAGTTGTACGTGGCGGGGTATTCGCTGGGCGGAAACGTGACCGCCAAGTGGTTCGGCGAGAACGGCGACGCGCTGCCGGAGAACGTGCGCGCGGGCGCGGCGATCAGCGCGCCGTATGACCTGGTCGAGTCCGGGCGGCACATGGACAGCACGATCAGCCGGCTGTACGTGCTGCATTTCCTGCGCAAACTCGTGCCGAAGGCGGAAGAGAAGCACCGGATGCATCCGGGAATCATCGACATCGAGCGCGTGCGGCGCGCGCGGACGTTTCGCGAATTCGACGACTATGCGACCGCACCGCTGCACGGGTTCGCGGACGCGCACGACTACTACTCGAGCGTCGGATGTGGGCGATTCCTGGAGGGCGTGCGGCGTCCCCTGCTGCTGCTGAGCGCGGACGACGATCCGTTCAATCCGGGGCACACGCTGCCGCGGACACTCGCCGCGCGGCATCCGTATCTGCACGCGGAATTCACGCGGTACGGCGGGCACTGCGGGTTCATGTGCCGTGAGGCGGGCCGGACGGTATCGTGGGCGGAGGACCAGGTGGTGCGGTTCTTCGAGGCGTACCGGGAACGATCAAGATCGCTGTTTCAGGGCTGATCGGAGTTTCTCAATCTGCGCAAGAGCATGGACGAGAGTTCGGTGATTCTTTGATCCCTCCTTCGGTTAGACAAGTCGGTGAGGCCTAGAATCCGCAGCATTCGGGCCATCGGTCCCGATCGGCGTAGTCGGACTTCGGCGCGCATCGTCAGGAGAAAATCGATATCCGAGAGCAACTTGCTCTCCTGCGCAGTCAGTCGTTCGGCTACGTGTGATTTGAACAATTCGTTGAGTTCGCCATCAAACATCTCGAAACTCACGCGATCCCCTACAAGCCGCTCTAGTAGACCAATAAGAGCTTGACGGGAATCCGGATTATCCGAGTTTCGAACTGACATCGGTCAGCGGAACGACTCGATGGCCATGCGGACGTCGCCGGGCAACACGACGGACTTACCCTGTTCGAGATCGGCCCAGACGGAGACGGAGGCGCCTTCGGCGACGAGTTTGTCCGAGCCTGCGCGGTAGATCTCGTAGACGAGGTGGACGGTTTTCTCGCGGAGTTCGGCGCAGCGCACGCCGACGTCGAGCGTTTCAGGGTGGACGACCTGGTCGCGGTAGTGGCACGTCTGCGAGACGACGGGAATGCCCCACTTGCCGGGGACGCGCAGCGCGGAGACGCCGCTCTGCGCGAAGAATTCAGTGCGGCCGTTCTCGAAGTACGTGAAGTAGACGCTGCTGTTGACGTGGCCGATCACGTCCATATCGCGGAACCGCGTGGGGAACGTGATCCAGAACGTGAAATCGCTACGCATTCGCGGGTGGGGTCACTCGCGGTCGGGACGGCGGTGAAAAATGAACATGTGCTGTGAGGGGAGAAACTCCTGCAGGTCGATGAGCTCGAACCCGGCGGCGTTCCATTCCTTGAGCACGTCGGCGACCGACATGCGGTGCTCGGGCTTGATGTGCGAGGCCTGGCGGAAGTTCTCGGCGCGGTACTCGAGCAGGCAGACCTTGCCGTCCACCTTGAGCGACGCGAGCATCTTCGCGAGCATTTCCTCGGGGTACTGAAACTCGTGATAGACGTCGGCCATGATGATCCAGTCGACGCCGCCTTGCGGGAGCTTGGGGTCCTTCTCGTCGCCCAGGACCGGCACGACGTTCTTGACGCCTTCCTTCTCGCAGAACTGCATCATGAAATCGAGCATCTGCGGCTGGATATCGACGCCGAGCACGCGGCCCTCGGGGAGGACCTTCGGCGCGATCCGGCGCGCGAAGTAACCCGTGCCGCAGCCGAGATCGACGACCGTCATGCCGGGTTTGGGGTCCATGTAGGCGATGATCTCGTCCGGCATTTCCTCTTCGGCGCGCGTGGGGCGCTCAAGCCATTGCGCGCCGTGGAAGCTCATCACGGGCGCGGGCTCGCGCATGCGCTGGTCGTCCTGCGGAAATGCGGGGAGCGCGATCGCGGCGAGCGCGAGCACGGCGAGCGCGATTCGGACCGGGCGGAGACTCGTGGACATCTGCGGGCACCTCGTGTGCATACGCGTGCGGAGGGGAGTGTAGGGCATGCGCGCGGCGGGATCAACGCGGGGAATGTTACAATGCGCGTGCGCGATGCGGCACGAGCGAGGCCGATGGAGGGCAACCGATGGCGCGCCGGCGAGTGTATCTGACTTATCTGGGCGACGTGATGAAGGAGCCCGTGATCTACGAAATGGGCCACAAGTTCAAGGTGGTCACGAACATCCGCGGCGCGACGATCAAAGAAGACATCGGACTGGTGACGCTCGAAGTGACGGGGGACGACACAGAACTCGACCGCGCGCTCGCGTGGATTCAGTCCAAGGGCGTGAAAGTCGAGCCGATCGAGATGGAAGACACGGTGTAACTCAGCGGTCCGGCGCCGGCAGGAATCCTTCCAAATCACCGATCAATCCCTTCGCCTTCGCGTAATCCGGATCGTCGCGCAGGGCTTGTTCCGCCTCCGCGCGGGCTTCCTCGATGTTCCCTGCCGCCTGCAACGCAATGGCAAGATTGGTCCGGGTGATCGCGTCGCGCGGTGCAATTGCGAGCGCCGCGCGGAAGTGCGCGATCGCGTCTGGGTACGTCGCGTTCAACAAGTCGACCGTGCCCAGGTTGCTGAGGGCGCCGGCGTCCCGCGGGCGGCGTTCGAGCACGTACCGGTACTGCTCCGCGGCGCGGTCCAGTTCGCCCCGGCGCAGGTGCATGTTCCCGATGTTGACGCGCGCATCGAGAAACTCCGGATCGACCTCCAGCGCGGCGTTCAGCGCATCCTCGGCCTCACGTTCCCGGCCCTGATCGGTGAGAATCAGCGCGAGATGGTTGTGCGAGTGAGGAGAAAGCGGATCGATCTCGAGGGATCGGCGGATGTAGCGCTCGGCATCGGCGAGATCCCCGAGCTTGCGGAGTGCGGCGCCGAGATTGCGCAGGTTGCCCGCGTCGCGGGGATTGCGCTGCAGCGCAACGCCGATCGTGTTGACGGCGTCCTGATATCGGCCTGCGGCAAGGTACGCGTCGCCGAGATTACCGAGCGCGACGGGGTTGTCCGGATCGACCGCGAGGGTGTACTCGAAGAGTGCGATGCTTGAACGCCAGTGGGCAGTCTGCTGGTGTGCGAGCGTGGTGAGCGCGCCGACCGCGGCGATGGATAAGGCGGCCACACCGATTCGCAGCGACTGCGAACGCACGGCGAGCCCGGCGAGCGCCCACGCGGCCGCGACGAAGAGGCCGATGTGCGGGACGTAGGTGTAGCGGTCGGCCATGGCTTGTCCGCCGACCTGGACGAGGCCGATGACGGGCACAAGCGTGCCGAGGTACCACAGCCAGCCGACCAGCAGATGTGGCCTGCGGTGGCGTAATCGCCACGCGAGCGCCGTGACGGCCGCGATCAACAGCACCGCGCCCGCAATGTGCCACAGCGGAATCGTGTCCTGCGGGTGGACGTAATACGGGATGAGGCCGCGGGGCCAAACGGTGAGGGCGAGGTACTTTACATACGAGACGACCGCGTTTGCGGCACGAACGGGCAGGCTGAGCAGGTCGCCGGGCGGCATCGCGCCGCTCGCGCGTTGGACCGCGACGGTGACCGCGGAGACGGCCGCGGCAATCGCAATGAACGGCAGCTTCTCGATGACGAGCGATCGCCACTGTGGCGCATCCTCCCGCGCGAGCTGCGCCCGGCGCAACGGCCAGACGTCGAGCAATAAGAGTACGAACGGCAACGTGACGAGCATCGATTTCGAGAGCAGGCTGAGCGTGAAGAGCAGGCAGACGGCGGCGTAGGCGGATCTGCGTTGCGTGCTCGCGTAGCGGCCGTAGAGGCCGGTCGCGGCGAGGCCGAAGAACGTGCTGACGACGTCCTTGCGCTCGGAGATCCACGCGACCGATTCCACGTGCTGCGGGTGAGCGGCGAACAGCGCGGCGGCGAGAGCCGAGGGCCATGTCGCGCCGGTGAGTGCGGCGAGGACGAGGAAAAGCAGCACGGCGTTCGCGCAGTGGAACGCGGTGTTGGTGAGGTGATAGCCGCCGGGGTCGAGGCCGTGGATCGAGTAATCGAGCAGGTAAGTGAGACCGGTAACGGGGATCCAGTTTCCGACGAACGTCGTCGTGAACGCCCACTGGACGCCTTCCGGGGAGAGCCCGTGCAACACTTCCGCCTGCGCGGCGAGGTTCGCGGGGTCGTCGTAATTCACAAATTCGAAGTGGCGCGTCTGCGCGTACACGGCGAGCGTCAGCGCGGCCAGCGCCAGGCAGACGAACAGCTTTTGCGGCATGCGGAGCATTCTAGCGGAGCGGCAGCGTCAGGGCGCGGGCAGCGCGTCGAGGTCGCCGCGCAGGGCCAGCGCGGGCGCGTAGTCCGGATCGAGCTTGAGCGCCTGGTCGCAGTAGCGCCGCGCTTCGGGATGCCGGCCGAGCACGAAGTTCGCGGTGGCGAGGTTGGCGAACGCGGCGGCGTCGTCGGGCGCGAGCCAAACCGCGCGTTCGAGCGGCGCGACCGCCTCGGGAGCGCGTCCCAAGAGCAACAGCGCCGCGCCGCGGTTGATCAGCGCGTCGGCGTGGTCCGGGTCGGCGCCGAGCGCCAGATCGAGCCGTTGCATCGCCTCGACGGGCTGTCCCTGCCGGATGAGGACCGACGCCCAGGTGGTGTTCGCGTCCGGGTCGTCCGCGCGGACCCTGACGAGCTGGCGGCACACGGAGAGCGCGGCATCGAGCCGGCCCTCCTGCACGTGCAGCTTGGCGAGATTGAGCAGCGCGGGCCGCTGACCCGGCTGAATGCTCAATGCGCGTTGAATGTGTTCGCGCGCTCGCCCCCGATTGTCCTCGCGGAGATACGCCTCGCCGAGCAGGCTGTGCGCGATCGCGTTTTGCGGCGAGACGGATACGGCGTAGTTCCAGAGCGTAATGCTGTCGCGCCAGTGCGCGGTTTGCCGGTGCGCGACGATCGCCGCGGACGCGATGGCCGCGATCGCGCACGCGGCGGCGACGACGCGGAGCCGGGGGACGCGCCGCACGAGGGCCTGGACACTCCAAGCGAGCGCGATCCACAGGCCGATCTGCGGGAGATAGGTGTAGCGATCAGCGTGGGACTGCGCGCCGACCTGCACGAAACCGATGACGGGCACGAGCGTGCCGACATACCAGAGCCAGCCGGTGAACAGCCACGGGATGCGGGTGCGCGCGAGCAGCGTGAACCCGGTCCACGCGAGGCCGGCAAACCCGATGCCCATCGCGAGAGCGCCGAATTCGTAGCCGGTGACCTGCACGTAGGGATAAATCGGAATCAGATTCACCGGAATGATCGAGACTCCGATGTAGATCAGGTACGCGAGCAGCGCATTGAAGATGCGCGAAGCGATGTCGAGGTGTGCCAAGCCGGAGACTGATCCGGCCTGCTGCTGAAAGACGATCGTCATCGCGCCGGCCGCGGCGACCGGGACGAAGAGCGGGAGTTTTTCCAGCGCAAGCCGAAAAAGCGCGCGCGAT
>CAYUZD010000159.1:4026-7515 GCA_964449475.1 uncultured Nitrospirales bacterium | reverse complement strand
TGAACAGTTTGTTCGCCCGGCTCAGGAACGCGATCGATTCGCCCGGGTTCTCGTACCCCATCATCGCGTGGCTGAAATTCATCGCCACGCCCACGTTCTTCATCGCGATTTCCTGGCACAGAGACAGCGACTTGCCCACCGTCCCCACCGTCAGGTACTGCCGCGGGTCGCGCGGCTTGTACGCCACCGCCACGTTGATGTCCGGCGACGCGTATTTCGCGATCGTCTTGATCGACGAGATCACCGTGTTCCACTGGCCGCCGTAATCCACCTGGAACGGATAGTCGAACCCGTCCGTGTACAACTGCAGCGTGATCTCCGTCGTCCCCATCACGCGCGCGTAGTCGACCGCCTTGCGGCCCTCGTCGATCGCCGCGTTCCGCGTCTTCGGATGCTGGCTCCCGAATGCGCCCAGCGCAAACCGCCGGTCCCGCGCCAGGTTCGCAATCACGCCCGAACACGCCAGGTTGTAGTCCTTTAGGATCCGCTTCACTTCCTTCGCGGGATACTCCTGCGTGATGTCCGTCTGCTCGACCTCGACCGCCTTCACGCCCTTGAGCTTCGACGCGGCCGAGATCTTCTCCTGCAAGCGCGGCTCGTCCCGGTAGCCCTCCCGGCAGTACCGGTCGCCGCTGCCGGAAAACACACTTAAGCACAGGCTGAACTTCAATTGATGGGCCGTTTCTGTCGATGTCATGGTCTCGTGAGTCTGCCGTCTATGGTTGAAATGCTACGTGAGCCAGGGAATGCGCAACGGCGGTGCCGCGAGCAGGAAATGACCCGGATGTGACGCCTTTGCGCCTGGAGCCAAGGAGGCTGCCTAACGTGCCGCCGATTATAGTCAAGCTATTAACAAATGTCAATAGATTCGCAGCGCCCCGTCTTCCTATGTGCTTTATTCCCAACAAGTTCCGGAAGTTCCAACTCTCCCTGAAACGACCGGACGGACGGCCGTCTCACGGGTAACTTCGCCTCCTCCACCGCGCCGTCCAGACAAAAAAAAAGGGGCGAGTGCATGGCAGCGGGGGAACTACCTAATATGCACTCGCCGGTGGTGGGAACCAGTCATTGCTGACTGTGGTCCTCAAGGAAGACTGGGGGAAAGTCTTCCAAGAAGCTCTTCAATATAGACAACGCCCACCAAGCGTCTTATTTCAACTGTAGATCAAGCCTACTTCTGCTCAATCGGCGAGACAATAACATTAAAATCGCTGGGTGTCAAGCTTTATTTCTGAATTGTTGACGAGACAGAAAGTCTTAACTCCAGCCCTCGGCGCACTCTACGAAACTACCCTCAATTTCATCCACAACTTATACCCTTTTCACCCCAGTTTCCTCCACAACTTCTCCACCCGTGTTGACAAGAGATTACCTCAAGGACCGCTACCGAGGCGCCAACGGCATCAATTTCCTCTGAAAAAATCCGAATAATAACGCCAGCGGTGCCGCCGAAATCACCGCCGCCGCCATCAGCCGGCCCCACTCCACCTGCGCCGACTCCGCATCCTTGAGGTATGCCAGCGCCACCGGCAGCGTCTGCATCCGCTCGCTCTCCACGATGACCAGCGGCCACAGGTAATCGTTCCACCGCCCCAGCAGCGCCACGATCCACAGCGCCGACAGCATCGCAACGCTCTGCGGAAGCACAACGGACCACAACTGGCGCAAATGCCCGGACCCGTCGAGTTCCGCCGCCTCGAACGTCTCGCGCGGCAATCGCCGCAAGTGTTCATGCAGCACGAACACCGGGAACGCGTGCGCCGCAACCGGAACGATCAGCCCCGCGTAGGTATCGATCCACCCCAGGTCGCTGACGAGCAGATAGTTCGGAATCAGCTTCACCTCGTCCGGCACGAGCATCGTCGAAACCACCGCGAGCAGCATCACGCGCATCCCCGGCAGCTTCAGCCGCGCGAACGCGTACGCCATCGGCAACGCCAGGCCCACCTGGATCGTCGCCGCGCAGACGCTGACGATCGCCGTGTTGAGATAGAACCGCGGCATAGGCAGCGTCTCGAAGACGTCACGGAAATGGCCGAGGTCCATGCGCGCCGGCCACCACCCCGCGTCGCCCCCGAGCGACGTCTGCACCATCCAGTAGAACGGCAGCGCCAGAAACGCGCAGAGTCCCGCCGTAAACACGATGCGCGCGGGCGCCGCCACCGGATGCAGCCGCTCGCGCATCATAGGTCGTACGACACCCAGCGCCGCGACATCCGGAACTGGATCGCCGTCCCGATCAGCAGCAGCATCCACATCGCGGACGCGAACGCCGACGCGTACCCGATCTGGTACTCGCGGAACCCGAGCGTGTACAAGTGATAAACGAACACACTCGAGTCGGGGTACACCGGCCCGCCCTGGGTCATCACCGCGGCCGTGTCGAAGGTCTTGCTCGCCGCGATCAATCCGGACACGCCCAGAAAAAAGATCGCCGGCGTCATCATCGGCAGCGTCAGGTGCCACCCCGCCTGCCAGGGCCGCGCGCCCTCGATCCGCGCCGCCTCGTACGGCGTATCGGGCAGGTTCTGCAGCGCCGCCAGGAAAAACAACGCCGCAAACCCGATCTCCTTCCACGCCCCCACCAGCATCAGCGTCGGCAATGCCAGCCGCGAATCCGCAAGCCACCGCGGCCCCTCCAGGCCCAGCGCGTCGTACACCCCCGCCGCGGGCCCCTGCCTCGGATCCAGCACCAGCAGCCACGCGATCGCCGCCGCCACGGTCAGCGTCACGTGCGGCAGGAACGCCAGCGTGCGCAGCATCGCCGTCACGCGACCGCGACCGTTCAGCGCCAGCGCGAGCAGGAACGCGAGCGTCTGCGCCACGACGACCACGCCCAAGGCATAGATCGCCGTGTTCAGCAGCACGCGCCAGAATTCGCCGTCGTCCAGCAATCGCGCGTAATTCTCCAGGCCGACGAATTCGCGGGTGCGCGCCGGCAGTCTCCACGACGTAAGCGAGATCCACACGTTGTATACGATCGGGCGGAACGTGAATACGGCCAGGAGCGCGAGGTTGGGTCCCGCGAGCAGCAGGAACCACCCCGCGTCCCGCCGCGTCCTCCCGCGTCTACCGTTCCGCACGTTCACGCGCCAGTTCCCGTTCCGCCTTCGCGTCCGCCTCGCGCAACACCGTCTCGACGTCCTCGCCGCGTATCAGGATGCGCTGGAACGCCTCGTCGAACGCCGTCCGCACCGGCACCGACGTATTCACCGTGAAATCGCCGCGAATGTACTGCGCGCCGTCGTAAATCGCCGCGAGGCTCGGCATCGCCGCGAATTCGGGCGCGGCCATATCGCGCGCTTCCTCGCTGAACGCGAGGTACCCGCTTTGAAGCGCGTACTCCTTCAACTGTGGCGCGTCCAGCAGGTACCGCACGAACGCGGCCGCCGCCGCGATCCGCTCCGCATCGCCACTCGCGCGCAATACCAGCCCGCCGCCGCCCGGCGCGAACACGCGGCCCTTCGCCCCGGCCGGATACAGCGCCGC
>CAYUZD010000159.1:0-3926 GCA_964449475.1 uncultured Nitrospirales bacterium | reverse complement strand
TCCCCGCCTTCCGACCAAATCGCCGACACCAGTGGCCACGTGATGTTCCACAGCGCTACGCCGTGCCTCGTCACGCGCCCGTTCGCGTCGCGCACCGTAAGCCGCCGCGCGTACTCAAAAAACTCGTCCCACGTCTCCGGCGGCCCATCGAGGCCCGCCGCATCCAGATACGCCGCATTCACGTACAGCACCGGCACGCTCACGTTAAACGGCACCCAGTACGTCCTCCCCTGGACCGTCCCCGCCTCGCGCAGCGTCCCCGGCCAGCCGCTCGTATCGATTCCGCCCTCGGCATCGATATACGGCGTCAGGTCCTCCAGCACCCCCGCCGACGCAAACTCCGCGATCTCGAAGGTCCCCAGCAGCGCCACGTCCGGCCCGCCCCCGCGCGCCGCACTCACCATGAAACTTGTCGCGAGGTCCGCATACGAACCCTTGAACACGACCTCGACCCGGACCGCATCCTGGCTCGCGTTGTACCGCTCCACCAGCGCATCGATCGCGTCTCCCGCCGGCCCCGTCAGCGTCCGCCAGAACGTGATCGTGCGGACGGTATCGTCGCCCGAAGTCCAGCCCGGCGCACCGCAACCCGCGTGAACACAAATCGCAACGCAAACCATCGCGACGCGAACCAGCCCACCCACCATCTTTGTCATCCTGAGCAAAGCGAAGGATCTCGCCCACCGATCGCCCAACCCCTTGCCACCCCCTACCTCAACTCATGAATCGCAAACGTCGCCGTGGCCGTCGCCACCGCCTTCCCGCCGCAATGCACCGTACCGTCCACGAACGCAATGCTCCGCCCCTTCTTGATCACCCGGCCCTCCGCGCGCAGCAACCCCTCGCGCACCGCCGATAAATACGAAATCTTCATCTCCACCGTGCTGCAATTCATCCCCTGGTCCAGCGTCGCGATGATCGCATGCGCCATCGCCGAATCCAGCAGCCCGAACGCCACGCCGCCATGCACGATCCCGCCCGGATGATGCAGGTGCGGCCCCGCGTCCAGCTCGGCCACGCACCGCCCCGGTTCCCACTCCACAAACCGGATCCCCATCAGGCTCGCATACTTGTTGAATCCCGGAACATTCAGCGCACTCGTATCCAATACCGCCATCACCTTCTCCCGAACTTCTCTGTGTTCTCTGTGCCTCTGTGTTGATCGATTTCCCGAACCCGTGCGCATAATAGGGGATTCCCCAGAACCACCGCCACGCCAAGGAGTTCTCAATGAGTTTCATCGCCGACCGCATGGGCCGCATCGACGCCAGCGGCATCCGCAAGGCCTTCGCGCTCGCCGCGTCGCTCAAGGACCCCATCAATTTCAGCATCGGCCTGCCGGACTACGACGTCGCCGACGTGGTCAAGGAATCCGCCATCGCCGCCATCCGCCGCGGCGACAACGCCTACACGCAAACTTGGGGCATCGAACCGCTCCGCAAGGGCTGCTCGGACTATTACCAGCGCACGTTCGGCGTCCCGCTCGAAAACGTCATGATCACGGCCGGCGTCTCCGGCGGCCTCTTCCTCGCGCTCGCGGCGACCGTCAATCCGGGCGACGAAGTCATCATGGCCGACCCGTACTTCGTCATCTACAAGCATCTTGTGAACCTGCTCGGCGGCAAGGTCGTCACGGTGGACACGCACCCGGATTTCCGTCTCAAACCCGCTGCCGTCGAGGCCGCAATCACACCAAAATCGAAGATCCTCATCGTCAACTCGCCGTCGAACCCCACGGGCGTCGCGCTCACCAACGCCGAACTCACCGCGCTCGCCGCCGTCGCGAAGAAACACAAGCTACTCCTCATCTCGGACGAGATCTACGAGCAGCTCACCTACGACAACAAGCCCGCGACGATGGCGGGCAAGTACGAGCACACGCTCGTGCTGAACGGCTTCTCGAAGATGGCCGCGATGACGGGCTGGCGCGTCGGGTTCGCCGCCGGCCCGGCCGACATCATCCAGCACATGAACACGCTCCAGCAGTACACCTTCGTCTGCGCGCCGTCGATGGCCCAGCACGCCGCCGTCACCGCGCTCACGACCGACTACTCGAAGAATGTGGACACGTACCGCCGCAAACGCGACCTCATCCACGGCTTGCTCCGCGACGCCTTCGACGTCACGCTCCCCACCGGCGCGTTCTACATCTACCCCGCCGCGCCCGGAGGCGACGGCGACGCCTTCTGCAAGAAGGCCATCGAGAACAACGTCATCATCATCCCCGGCAACGTCTTCAGCGCGCGCAACTCACACTTCCGCATCAGTTTCGCCACCTCCGACGACAACCTCCGCAAAGGCGCCGAAATCCTCTGCCGCATGGCCGACGCATACGCCGCAGCGAAGTAAGACTGACCGAACAGAAGTTAACGAAGAAAACGAAGGTGTTCGAGCGGACAACGAATGACGCGCCGCACACTGCGAGAGCAAACCGCCATCGTAGCGCCGCCGTCCCGGCGGCATACCGCGACATCGGCACCGCGGTAGGGCGTCACTTCAACCATTCATTGTTCTAATCTTCGTTCTCTTCGTTGCCTTCTGTTCAACTCTCAATCACCGCGCGTCTCTCCAAGCCCATGTGCTAAAATCGCCCAAATGACCACCGCGTTGACCCTCAAACACCTGTATTCGCAGGTCGAACGGCCGCTCGAGGCCGCCCGCGCCGTGGTCGCGCGGGAATGGACCGACGCCTTCCAACTGGTCTACGGCCCCGGCACGACCCCGCCGCGCCTCGGCGGCAAAATGCTGCGCCCGGCCCTTACCTACCTCGCCGCGGGCGCCTGCGGTGCGCGCGACTTGCACCGGTTCAATCAGATGGCCGCCGCGATGGAGCTGCTTCATCTTGCGTCGCTCGCGCATGACGACGTGGTCGATCGCGCCGACACCCGCCGCGGCGAAGCCTCGCTGCACCGTCTCTGGGACAATCACACCGCCGTGCTCGGCGGGGACTACCTCGTCGCGCGCGCGCTCGACATCCTCACGCACTACGAGTCCACCGGCGTCATCCGTAGCGCGCTGCACTCCATCCACCAGATGGCCGAGGGCGAACTCATCAACTTCGGCCGCAAACAAAAGGAACTCGAGGAAGAGGACTGCATCCGGCTCGCCGAGAAAAAGACCGCCAGCCTGTTCGCCGTCGCCTGCTCGTGTCCCGCGCTGCTCGTGGACGACCAGTACGTCACGCCGCTCTTCGACTTCGGCATGGGCATCGGTACCGCCTTCCAGCTCGCCGACGACCTGCTCGACCTCGATCAGGACGAGCGCACGCTCGGCAAACCCTCCTGCGGCGATCTCGTCGAAGGCAAGGTCACGCTGCCCATTCTCGCGCTCAAGCAGGCACTCGAAGCCAACGACGTCCGCCGAATCGACTCGTTCAAGTTCGCTACCATGACGGACACCGACCGCGCCTGGATCCGCGACCTGCTCGGCACCACCGGCGCACGCGAAAAAACCGAACTCCTCGCCCGCGACTACGCCGCCAAAGCGCGCACCGCCCTCGAAGCCCTCCCCCCGTCCACTTTCACGGAAGCCATGCTCGGCCTCGCCGACTTCGTCCTGCTGCGCGACTCGTAAAATCGAAACAGGGAGGCACAGAGAGCACCGAGAACCCTATTGAACCTCTCCGTGTCCTCTGTGTCTCTGTGTTGCGCCCTTACTCGTCCTTGAACCTCACCGCCGTCTCAATCCCATCCCGCGTAGTCCGCGTCGCGTTCGCCGGAACCTCCGGGTCCTCATACCCGAACGAAATCCCAAACAGAATCCGCACGTCGTCGTTCCCCGGGAACTCCTCGCGCACCACGTCCGGGTAGTACCGCATGCTCCCCTGCGCACAGCTCGATATCCCGTGCGCGTGCATCGCCAGCATCAGCGTCTGCGCGTACATCCCCACGTCGATCGCCACCGTCGTCCCGAAGGCCTTGTGCATC
>CAYUZD010000158.1:0-7529 GCA_964449475.1 uncultured Nitrospirales bacterium | reverse complement strand
CGCGTGCCCTCCAGCGACCCTGCCGACAGGTTCTGCGCCAGCGTCGTCGTCACCGGAGCGCCGCCCACGTCCTCCACCTCGCGCACCCACAGCCGGTCGCCCCGCGTCTCCAGGATAACGGAGTCGTTACCGGACCTCCGCATCGTCGCCCCGCCCGCTCACTCCCGTGGGGCCATGCCCGACTCCACCAGCGATCGGCACAGCGCCTCATACCGGTCCGCCGCGCCGTCCCATGTGTACTGTTCCGCCTGCCGCGCGCGCGCCGCCGATCGCAGCCGCTCCGCGCGCGCCGGATCCGCCGCCAGGGCTCGCAATTCCTCCGCGCACCGGGCCGCGTCACGCGGAAACCCTACGCCGGCGTCCTCGCACACTTCCTTGTTGAACGTCACGTCGAGGTACATCACGCACGCGCCGCACGCCATCGCCTCCAGCAGGATCGGGTTCGTGCCGCCCACGCTGTGCCCGTGCAAGTACACCGCGCAATGGCCGATCAGTTCGCGCAACCGGTCCTGGTCGTACACCGATCCGAGAAACGTCACGCGGTCCGCGGGTGCGATCTGCTTGAGCCGCTTCACATACGCGCTTTCGTAGTGCGTGTCGCCGACGATCACGAGCGGCTCCGGCACGCCCGACTTCAGATACGCCTCGACCAGCAGCTCTGTATGGTTTTCGGGTTCGAGCCGCGCGACGATCAAGTGGTACCCGCGCGATGCGAGGCCGTACTCTCCGAGAAACTTCGCGGCCCCGAACGTCCACGGCTCCGCGCCGTACGACGCGTAATACGATACGCGCCCCCAGCGCCGCCGATAGAAGTCCGCGATCCCGTGCGAGTCCGCGATGATGACGGGCGCGAACTTCGCGCAGCACCACGCCCCGAAATAAATGACGCGCCGCCCCAGCGGCGGCCACTTGCTGCGTTCCCAGTCCAACCCGTCCACGTTGATCGCGCACGGGATCCGCAGCGCCCGCGCCAGCAGCAGCAGCGGACCGTTCGCCGGATTCACCAGCACCAGCACGTCCGGCCGGTGCCGCGCCGCGTGCAGCAGCGCCGTGAACGTATGCGACAGCGTCTCCACCGATTGCCGCCGGAGATACCCCGTCTCAACCCGCCGCATGCCCCGGTGCGTTGCGCCCGCCGCCTCGCCGTACCCCGCGCGGCTGTACACCGTCACCTCGTGGCCGCGCGCCGCCAGCCGCGCGCCAATCTCCTCCACCGCCGTCTCGAACCCGCCGTAGTGCGCCGGGATCCCGCGCCCGCCCGCGAACGCGATCTTCATGCGCCCGCCCCCGCGATCGCCTCTTCATATACCGCCATCAGCCGGCCGTAGTGCGCGTCGCAGTGCGCCCGAACGCGCGCCGCGCCTCGTTCCGCCATCCGCGCCGCGCCCGCTGGGTCGCCCAGCATCGCGCGGATCTTCGCCGCCAGGTCGTCCGGGTTCCCCGCCTCGAACAGCAGTCCCGTCTCGCCGTCCTCGATCGATTCCGGGATGCCGCCGATCCGCGAACCGATCGGCGCCACGCCCATCGTCTGCGCCTCCCAGATCACCAACCCGCACGGCTCGTACCACTCGCTCGGGATCACCAGCGCCCGCGCCCCGCCGAGCTGCTCGCCGTACGCCTCTCCCTCCAGGAATCCCAAAAACGTCACGTTCGCCAACCGGTGTTCGCGCGCGAACGCCTCCAGCTCGCCGCGCAGCGGCCCGTCGCCGATCACGCGCATCGGAACGTCCGGCAATTGCCGCATCGCGCGCAGCAGCGTCACGACCCCCTTCTCCGCGGCGAGCCGGCCCGCGTACACGATATGGTCGCCCTTCGCCGGCCGGCGCAGAAACGGCGCCCGGTCGATGTACAGCGGCACGTGCTTCAGTTTCGCCGGCGGCAATCCTCCCTGCGCGAGCTTCGACCCCACAAACTCCGTCGCATACAGAAACGCGCGCACGTTTTTCTCGAACACACCGGTCGCGCGATGAAAATACTTCGCGCCCGCCGCGAGCACGCTCGCGCCGATCGAGTCCTTCATGCACCGCTGCGCCGTGCAGTGGTAGAACTTCCCTGGCAGACATCGCTCGCACACTTCGCCCGTCCGCGGCACGTACAACTGGTAATTCGGACACACCAGCTTGTACTCGTGCGCCGTTTGCACCGCCGGCACGCCCTCGTCCCGCAGCGCGTGCAACACGGACGGCGACAGATGGTGTTCGATAAGATGGATGTGCGCCACGTCCGGACGCAGGTCCCGCACGAGCGCGCGCAGCTTCTCCCGCGCCTCGAACGAGTACACCGTCCCACCCAGCACGCGCCCGGCCTGCCGCACCGCGCGCGCCGCGCCCATGTCGCCGTAGTGCAGGTTACTCGCGAAATACTTCGACTGTGCGCACGGCCGGTTCCGCGGGTCCTCCATCGAAAAATGGATGATCTCGTGTCCGCGCGACTCGAACAGCGCCGCCACGTCGAACAGATACCGCTCGACGCCCCCCGCCAGCCAGTGAAATTTGTTGATGTGGAGTATGCGCACGCTACGCCACCGTGTAACCCGTGCGCGCGAGTGCGCGCGAGAACGGCTCGCACAATGCCGTGTGCAGTTCAACCGGCGGGCGCGGTTTCGGCGCGCTCAATTCTCCCCGCGCGTACTCGATCACCGCCGGGTCGCGTTCGACGCCGATGAACTCGAATATCCGCGTCAGCTCGGCGTCCGGATCGCGGACGAGGTCCTCGTAGTTCACTCGCACGAACGCCTCCGGCAACTCCCGCAGCCACCGTGCGCCCTCGTTCATCGCCGTGATCCACTCGACCGCCGCGCGATCGTGTTCCCCCGTCAACCCGCGAATCTCGTCCGCGATTCCACCCAGGTCCGGGTCCCCGGGTACGACCTGCTCCGCCAGCAGCCGCCACTTCCGATCGTCCCGGCCCCACCAGTTCTCCACCCGGCCGTTCTGCGCTGCGCCATGCTTCGTCGACCAGTTCGCGATCGACGTCACCACGTCCCACCCGTTGCGCACCAGAATCAAAAACCGCGCATCCGGGAAAATCGCGCGCACAAACGGCACGCGGAACACCAGCTCCGGGTACTTGTCCACGACCCGCCGCGTACCCGTCGCCAACAGGTACGCGCCGTACAACCGGTGCGCGCGTCGCCGCACGTCCGCCGTCGCGTCCTCCGCGCCCAGCCGGTACCGTGCCGGTTCCGTCGTGTAGCTGCCGATGAGATCTTCCCCGGGATATACCGCATGCCACAACGCCTTCGGCTCGTTCAGGCTGCCGATCGCGCGGTGGAACGACAACAGATGGCTCAGAATCGTGGTCCCGCTCCGGCCCAGTCCCACGATGTACGCCGGGCGCTCCACCCGCCGCAGTTGCGGCAGCCGCGCCTCAACCGCAAAATGGGCGAACACCAGCGGGTTGATCCACCGCCCGCGCTGGAGCATCGCGCGCCCCTCGAACAGGCCGTAGCCCACGAGCCGGCGCGCCGCCTGCAACGGCCGCCGCTGGATGTAGTCCGGAGTGAGTTGCGCAATCATGGTGTGGAGGGTATCGCGTGCCGCGCGAGTGTAGCATGGGGCCGGGAGACCGCGCGTGACCCCCATCCTTGCGTTCCACGAAGTGTACGTGCCCCGCATGTGGGGCGGCACGCGCCTGCGCCGCGTCTACGGCAAACCGGTTCCCGATCGCGAACCCGTCGGCGAAGCCTGGCTCATTGCCGATCATACTGACTGCGAAAGCGTCGTCAAGGACGGCGATCACGCCGACCGCACCCTGCGCGATCTCCTCGGGACCGATATCCGCGCGATCCTCGGCCGCCGCGCACAACTCACCATCCACGGCCGGTTCCCGCTCCTGCTCAAACTCCTCGACGCCGGCGACAAACTCTCCATCCAGGTCCATCCGGACGACGAAGCCGCCGAGCGCCTCGGCGAGCGCGACGTCGGCAAGACGGAGATGTGGTACGTCATCGAGGGCGAACTCGCCAGCGAACTTTATTGCGGCATGCCGCCGGAGCTTGACGCCGCCGCGTTCGACGCCGAGCGCCGCGCGGGCCGGCTTGGCCAACGGCTCACGCGCATCGCCGCGCGTCCCGGCACGTCCGTTTTCGTGCCCGCCGGTACCGTCCACGCGATCGGCGGCGGCCTCATCGCCGAGATTCAGCAGAACAGCGACCTCACCTACCGCATCGACGACTGGGGCCGCGTCCAACCCGACGGGACGCCCCGCAAACTCCACATTAAGGAAGCGATGCAGGTCATCCACTTCGGCTCGCGCCACGCCGGCGCTGCGCACCCGCTCGCGTACACCGTGCCCGGCGCGAACGTCGACGTGCTCGCCGCATGCCGCTATTTCGCCGCCGAGCGCATCGAAGTTTCCGCGGCGGCGACGTTCATTACGCGCGGCGATTCGTTCCAGCTTTGCCTCGGCCTGAGCGGTTCGCTCGAGATTCGCGCAGGGGACGCGCACCGCGCGCTCCGTCCCGGCGAAGCGCTGCTGATCGCGGGCGAGGCCACGGCGTTTTCCGCGGAGGGCACGGGCACATTTCTCCGGTATTATGTGCCCGATCTCGCGCTCGACATCGCCCAACCGCTGGGCCGCGCCGGCCATTCGACCGACGCGATCGTCGCGCTCGGCGGCGATGCGTCCACCAGCGATCTCGCGCCCATTCTCGAGGCCGACGCGCGTGCTCGATAGACTCGCGCTCATCGCCCCGGGCGAACAACGGCCTTCCGGGTGCCCGTCCCTCGTACTGCTCGATGGCCGCGACTACCCCGCCGAACTCTTCGCCCCTGTCGCAGGCGAGACCGTCGCCGGCCCCGGCATCGACTGCCACACCGGCGCAAGCGGTCCCGTGTTCCGACTGGCCCGCCCTGAGTCGCTCGACGCCGTGCACCGGCTCGACGCGCGCGTCCTGTTCTTCGTCGGCACGGACACCGACGTGAAGACGCAGGTCCCGATCGCGCGGCAGTGCGCCCATCCTCTGTTCGTCGTCTCGCCCGGCCAGGACGACAGCGCGGAGCGCTCCCTCCGCGCCGAAGGGTTCGACTTCACGCGCAACGTCCCCGGCGGACACGTCCCCCGCGCCGAGGCCGCCCTGCTCTCCAGCGACTGGAGCGTCGCGCGCCGTGAGTTCATCCGCCGCTGCCGACGCGCCGGCATCCCCACGCTCAGCATCCAGGAAGCCGTCAACGTCGATTTCGACGGGCCGCCGCACCGCATGCGCTGGGCGGACGCCGTCTGCGTCTCCGGCCCGCAGACACTGCGCTATCTCCAGCGCGATATGTCGTTCCTCACCGGCAATCCCCGTTTCGACGGATACAGGCCCGCGCCTCCGCCCGCGAAGCCGCTCGTGCTCATCAACTGCAACTTCATCCTCACACTCGGCGGCGAACGCGGTCCCGGCTGGATGAAACAGGTCCTCGGCGTAGTGCGCGATCTCGGCCTCGAATTTCGCGTCACGAAACATCCGCGCGACGACACCGACCTCTCCGGCGTCGAAAATGTCCTGCCCTCCGGCGCCTACAAGGTCGCCGATCAGCTCGCCGCGTGTTCGATCCTCGTCTCGCGCGACAGTTCGCTGCCCTACGAGGCCATGCTCACCAGCCGGCCCGTGATCTATTTCGATCCTTACCACGAAAAGGAACGCACCCTGCGCGAGGACGACTCCGGCCTCCTCCTCAAGTGCGACACCGCCGACGGTCTCCGCCGCCTGCTCCTCGAATACTCCAACCGGCCCGCGCCGGCCCGCGCCGCGACCGGCTACGACCCCTACACGTACCTCTTTACCGAGCCCGGCGCAGGCAGCGCACGCCGCGTCCTCCTCGCGTTGCATTCGATTGCCACGCACCCCGACCTGTATCGCACCGCCGACGCCCGGTCTGAATCCGGCCCCGCCACCGTGGTCCGCGACTGGATCGAACTCCGCCTCCGCCCGCGCATCCGCCGGATCGGCCCGCTGCGCACCCTCTGGCGCGCTGCACGGCGAATCGGTCGCTAAGGTCATCCTGAGCGCGTAGGTCATCCTGGGCGCGCAGGTCATCCTGAGCGTTAGCGAAGGATCTCGCCCACCGATCGCCCGCCCTGTGCGAGATGACCCCGGTTGAACCCATCCCCGCCCTGCACTACCATGCGCGGGCATTCCACCCACGGAACGTCTCCCGATGCTCTGGCAACCCGAACTCGATCTCGCCGCGCGCGCGTCCAGCGCCGCATCGGCGTTCCTGCGCGACGCCTTTGCGGGCGACAAATCCGTTCTCGCCGAGGAAGGCCGCGACATCAAGTTGCAGACCGATCGCGACGCGGAAGCCATCATCCTCGACGTGCTGCGCGAGAGCGGCCACGCCGTCCTCGCGGAGGAAAGCGGCGAATCCGGCACGCTCGCGCACGACGCGCCCGTCTGGATCGTCGATCCGCTCGACGGCACGATGAATTACAAACACGGCATCCCGCTCTGTTGCGTCTCCATCGCGCTCAGCGTTGCTGGCCGGCCCGTCCTCGGCGTCATCGAGGATTTCACGCGCGGCGAACGCTTCCACGGCGTCCCCGGCCGCGGCGCATGGCTCAACGGCATCGCCATGCACGTCTCCTCGACCACCGATCCCGCCCGCGCCATCCTCGTCACGGGGTTCCCCACGCAGTTCGACCTCCACGGCGCGGGCCTGCAGCAGTTCATGGACAATGCCCGCCGCTTCAAGAAAGTCCGCATGCTCGGGTCCGCCGCGTTGATGATGGCCTACGTCGCCGCCGGCCGCGCGGATGCCTACGCCGAGGACGACATCATGTATTGGGACATCGCCGCCGGCGCCGCGCTCGTCGAAGCCGCCGGCGGATGGGTCCGCCTCGACTCCACCCCCGCCGACCCTTGGACCCGCCGCGTCCGCTGCGCCTCCAACCACTCGCTCTGGCCCACCGCTTGACCGTCCGCCCGCCGAACGGCATCATGCCCCGCGGTTGTCCGCCCGCCCTGGCGAGCAAAAGGAGTGGCGAAATGCCGCAGTCAGGCAAGAAACGCGCTTTGATCACCGGCCTTACCGGCCAGGACGGGTCCTACCTCGCGGACTTGCTCATCGAGAAGGGCTACGACGTCTATGGCGTCGTCCGCCGGTCCAGTTCCGAGACGTTCGAGCGCATCAACCACATCCGCGATCACATCACGCTCGTCCAGGCCGATCTCACCGACCAGACTTCCATCATCGACGCTATCGAGGAAATCCAGCCCTCCGAGGTCTATAACCTCGCCGCCCAGTCCTTCGTGCCCACGTCCTGGAAGCAGCCTATCCTCACCGGTGAAGTCACCGCGCTCGGCGCTACGCGCGTCCTCGAGGCCATCCGCGTCGTCGACAAGTCGATCAAGTTCTACCAGGCCTCCTCGAGCGAAATGTTTGGTCACGTCCAGGAAATGCCGCAGACGGAGCGCACGCCCTTCTACCCGCGCAGCCCCTACGGCGTCGCCAAGGTCTACGCGCACTGGATCACCGTCAACTACCGCGAAAGCTACGACATGTTCTGCTGCTCCGGCATCCTCTTCAACCACGAGTCGCCCCGGC
>CAYUZD010000157.1:3592-7555 GCA_964449475.1 uncultured Nitrospirales bacterium | reverse complement strand
GCAAAATCGGATGCGTCGGGTTCTGCTGGGGCGGCAGCTCGACCTGGCTCTACGCCACCGCCCAGCCCGCGCTCAATGCCGGCGTCGTCTACTACGGCTCGGCGCCGTCCAACGAGGAACTGGCGCACGTGAACGCGCCGCTGCTCGGCTTGTTCGGCGAGAACGACGCGCGCGTGAATGTCACGATCGAACCAGCCAAGGCCGAACTCGACCGGCTCGGAAAAAACTTCGAGTACACCATCTTCACCGGCGCTGGACACGGGTTCTTGCGCGCCCAGAACGCCGTCCCGGAGAATCTGGAAGGGGCAAAAAAGGCCTGGCCGATGACGGTCGAGTTCTTCCGGAAACACCTCGAAACGAAGTGAGCGTGAGCGCATCAGCGACCGGATTCGGGAGAGCGAGCGCGTCTGCGTCTGCGAGGGCGAGCGTACTCGCGAGCCGCTGTCAACCAGCCAACCCAACCTTCCCCTAGTCGTTCAAGTTCATCGGCCCTACATCGCGTTCCAGCCGGTTCAACTTCGACCAGATGCCGGACTTTGACGCGTTCGCCGGACGAGGCTCCGACAAGACAGGCACACGCGGAAATTCCGGTACGGGCGGCTTGTCGTCCACGTTCCCGGGCCGTGGCGCCGTGATGGCGCTGCGCTGCAACTCCACCTGGTCGCGCAACGCGGCGTTCTCCGCCTCGAGCAGTTCGACGCGTCGATCGCGTTCCGCAAGCTTCGTGGTCAACACGTGGATGTGGCTCTTCGCCGAGTTCATCGTGCGGAAGAATTCGTCCAGCGTCCGGTTGAACTCGTCCCAGAACGACTGCGCGTCGGCCGGCGCCTTCACCAGCGTAAGCTTGTCGCGCAATGACGGCGTTTCAGAGAGAGCGGCGGCATCCAACGGCCGCACGGGAATGGCGTCGTGGACTTGCTTCGAGACACTCACGTTCAGAGCGTTCCCCCGCCTGTTCGTACTGCGCTCTGCGTTAACGGGTCGCTAATGTCATCTACGGATGACGCCCGGAACATATCAGAGGTCGTGACGCCTTGCAATAGACTTTTGCGAAAACAATATGAAACTATTGACTCCCGCTCGACTTCTGCTTAGTTTGGAGCCGGTACCGGGTCGCAGTTTGTGTCAACAATTCGGCACGCCCTGCGCGTGTCATGTGATTACCACCAGTCTCAAAGAGGGAGCCAGCATGAATTACGACCGCATGAACGTCACGTCGCACACGATCGATCGCCGTTCGTTCCTCACCACCGCCGCGGCCGGCGTACTCGCCGCAGGTGGCCTGGCTACAGTCGCGCCGCAGCGAGCGGCGCTGGCCGCCGCGCGGACCGGCCTGCGCAAGTCGCTCAAGTTCGGCATGGTCTCCGACAAGGACGCCTCCGGCAAGGCCCTGACCATCGGCGATCGCCTCCGCGTCGCCAAGGAAACCGGGTTCGTCAGCGTCGAGCCGGATACGATCTTCGACGCCAAGCAGCTCAAAGAGGTCGAATCCGGCGCGCGCGACGCCGGCATCGGCGTGGACGCGATCATCTGCTCGACGCACTGGGGCTCGCCGCTTTCCGATCCCGACCCCGCCGTCTGGGAAAAAACCATGAACGGCATGCGCGTCAGTCTGCAAAACGCGAAGGATCTCGGCGGCGACATGGTCCTCCTCGTCCCCGCGGTCGTGAACCCGAGGGTGCAGTACGGCGACGCATGGACGCGTTCCGTCGAGCGCATCAAGCTGCTCGCCGACGACGCCGAGAAAGCGGGCATCACCATCGGCATCGAAAACGTCTGGAACAAGTTCCTGCTCAGCCCGCTCGAAGCCAAACACTACATCGAAGAAATCGGCAGCAAGCGCGTCCAGTTCTGGTTCGACGTCGGCAACGTCGTCCTCTTCGGGTTCCCGCAAGACTGGATCCGCACGCTCGGCCCGCTCATCGCCCGCGTGGACGTGAAGGACTTCAAGTCGGACACGAAGGAGTTCGTGCCGCTGCTCGACGGCTCGGTGGACTGGCCCGAAGTCATGCGCGCGTTCGACGAGATCGGCTTCGAGGGCTACTTCGCCGCGGAAGTCCAGGGCGGCGATGCCAACTACCTGACCGAATACGTCTCGCAGCGCATGGACAAGATCATCGCGATGTGACGCACGAATTGGGGTTCCGCCCCAGTCTCACAAGGGAGTAATCGAATGACGGCAGCAGCCCATGCCTGGGCCGTAGTCTCGCTCATCATCGCGATGGGTTGCGCCACGCCTGCGTCCAATCCGGATCGCAGCGTCACCAGCACGCCCTACGGAGGCACACCTCACGCTATTCCCGGCCTCATCGAGGCGGAACATTTCGACGACGGCGGGCCGGGTCTCGCGTTCCACGACGTGGACTCCGTCAACGAAGGGGCCGCCTACCGCGGCATGTCGCACATCGACATCGAGCAGCGCGCCGACGCGTCGAACGGCTACGGCATCGGTTGGACGCGCGCAGGCGAATGGCTTCTCTACACCGTGGACGTCAAGACGACCGGGACGTACACCATTGATATGCCCGTCGCGTCACAACGCGAAGGCGGCGTGTGTCATCTCGATATCGAAGGCAACAACGTTTCCGGACCAATTCGCATCCCCGATACGAAGGCGTGGTCGAATCTGCAAGTGCTGCACGTCGAAAATGTGCGCCTGGTGAAGGGGATTCACGTCCTGCGTCTCGTCATGGACGCCGAGGGCCCGTCCGGCAGCATCGGCGACATCGATTACCTGAAGTTTGAACTTCAGCGGTAGCGCATGCCGTTTACTTCGCCGCGAACGCGCCCTCGGTCGCAAACCGCGCGAGGATTTCCTCCGCCTCCTGCACCATGTCCTCGACCACCTTCGCCGCGGGCTTAATCTCGGAAATCAGCCCGACGCCCTGGCCGGCCGCATTCGGTTGCAAATCCTGACGGTCCTCGCACGCATTCATGAACGGACTAATGAGCGCACCCTGCAGCGGCATCGGCAACGGCTGCACCGCACCCTTCTCCCACTGCTCCGTCCACGCGTTCTTGATCATCCGCGCGGGCTTGCCCGTGTACGCGCGCGAACGCACCGTCGCATCGTCCACCGCCGCCACGATCGCCTCCTTCTTCCACTGCGGAATGTCCGCCTCCGGCGTCGCGAGGAACCGCGTGCCCACCCACACGCCCTGGCACCCGAACACGAGCGCCGCGGCCAGGCCCCGGCCGTCCGTGATGCTCCCCGCCGCGACCACCGGCATCGGCGCGACCGCGTCCACCGCCTGCGGAAGCAGCGCAAACGTGCCCACCGTCCCCGTGTGACCGCCGCCCTCGGACCCCTGCGCGATCACGGCATCGACGCCCGCACCCGCGACGCGCCTCGCGTTCTTCACGTTGCCCACGACGCCCATCACCTTCATGCCCTGTTCGCGCGCGCGCCCCATCATGAATCCTGGGCTACCCAGCCCCGATACAAACACCGGCACCTTCTCCTCGAACAACACCTCGAGCTGCTGGATCGCCCCGGTGCCGAGCACGTGGTGGTCACCCTCCGCCACGTTCGGCATCTTGAACTGCTTACGCAGGTTGTCGATGTACTCCCGGTGTTCCTTCGGGATCTGGTCCAGAAGATCCTCGACGCGGATCATGTCCAGCGACACGTTCGGCGGCAGCAACAAGTCCACCCCGAACGGCCGATCCGTCTTCTGCCGCACCGCGCGGACCTTCTCACGCAATTCCTCCGGGCTGTCCACCGTGCACCCCATCACGCCCAGCCCGCCCGCGTTCGACACGGCTGCGGCAAGATCGACCCCCGCCGCCACCGCCATCCCGGCGGTAATGATCGGAACGTCGATGCCAAGTACATCGCACAGCGGAGTCTTAAGTCGCGAACGCATGTTCGTCTCCTTCACGCGGATTAGATCGGCCTGAAAACTCCGCATGATACCGAATCCGCAACCCGAATTGCGTGTCCTCAGCCCCGCACCAACTCCC
>CAYUZD010000157.1:0-3492 GCA_964449475.1 uncultured Nitrospirales bacterium | reverse complement strand
CCAACTCCCACCCAAGTGTCATTCCCGCGCCAACTCCCGCCCCAGTGTCATTCCCGCGCAGGCGGGAATCTCGTCGCACCAAGCGCCACGCCTCACGGCAAGTCCCGGAGGGACAACAGAAAATAGTCCCGCACGTAAGTACCGTCTAAAGACCGGCCCCATCTCCCAGTCCCGGAGGGACAACAGAAAATAGCCCAGCACGTGAGTGCTGGGTAAAGGCCGACTGCAACACCAAGTCCCAGAGGGACGACAGAATCCTCGAATACCTACGCGTCGCTCAAACACCCGGTGGCATCAAATCTCGCGCGTCATGAACACGCTATTCGGGTCATCCCAATATTCGGCGAACGGCCCGCAGTACTCGAACCCATACCGCTCGTATAACCGCCGCGCCGGGTCAAACGCCGCCATCGACCCCGTCTCGAGGCTCACCCGCGCATACTCCCGCCGCCGCGCCTCCGCGAGGATGTGCTCCAACACCGCCGATGCCACACCCTTCCGCAAATGCAACCGCGCCGTCCGCATCGACTTGATCTCGCCGTGCCGCGGATCAAGTTCCTTCAGCGCGCCGCACCCCAACAACTCGCCGCCGTCCCACGCGCTCCAGAACGTCACCTCTGGCATCCGCAGCTTGCCCACATCGAGCGCATGCACGCTTTCCGGCGGCGACACTTCGTACATGTTCTGCAGGTGCTCGCGAATCAGCCCCTGGATCTCCGGGCCGCTCAGATCGTCTTCACGGATGTTCATGCTTTCCCCATTTCCGCCTGCAATCCGTCAACGAGTAATCGGGTTGTTGCCGAATGCGCACCGCCCCATATACATTCGTCGACATCGAAGTTACTCGCCGATCAATCGGGAAAGGCACCACGCATTGGCACGAATCGACCTTAACACCGCCACCCTGCCGGAGTTCGAACGGCGCGTACGCACGATCGAGTCCACCGCGCAGCGCCAGTGGGGCACGATGTCCGTCGCCCAGATGTTCGCCCATCTCCGTATCGTCTTCGAAGTCTCGCTCGAGGAACGAGAAACGACCGATGAAAGCCGGGCCTGGCTCCTGCCGTTCGCATGGCTGCTTTTGTTCCGCATCTGGACAAACTGGCCCAAGGGCAGAATCAAGGCCTCGCGGCAGTTCCTGGACGATTCGGCGAGTGACATCGAGACCGAACGGGCGCTCTTGCTCGAATCGATGCGCCGATTCGTCATACGCGCAACGGCCGAGCCGGGGCGCATCGTACTGGAGCCGATGTTGGGGCGCATCTCGCTCAAAAAGTGGGAACGCGTACACGGCGTGCACTGCGACCACCACCTGCGGCAGTTCGGCGCGTAGGCAACCATGGAGGTTGGGATTGGTGGGCGGTACAGGACTCGAACCTGTGACCTCTTGCATGTCAAGCAAGCGCTCTAACCAGCTGAGCTAACCGCCCATCGGGAGCGATACGGTACCAACCGATCCCGAGACGAGTCAATCGAATCGCGCGCGGCTCACGCTTTCGCGACGATCTCGAAGTACAGCAACACGTCCTCGCGGATGATGTCGTCCGCGAGGCCCTTGTACGTGATGTCCCAGTCGAACCGCTTGATCGTGAACTCGGCGCCTGTTTTCAGCGTGTCGCCGTCGATCTCGATCGTCGCGGGAAACGTGATCCCCTTCGTCACGCCGTGCAGCGTGAGGTTGCCCGTCACGTCGTACAGGTTGCCGCCCGCGGGCGACAACGCGATCGACGTGGACTGGAACGTCGAGGTCGGATAGGTCTCCGACTCGAAAAAGTCCTTGCCGAGCAGCACCGTCGTCAGGTCCGGCGCATCGGAATACGTCGAGGTCATGTCGATCGTGACTTCGATCTGCGCCTTCGTGATGTCGCCGCCCGGCACCGTCACTTTGCCCTCGAACGCGCCAAACCCGCCGACGTGCGACCCCGTGACCTTGTATCCCTCGAAGTCGATCCCGTTCCCGTCGTTCGTGAATGCGTATACCTTCGTCTCGATGGACGGTTCACCCGGCGCGGGCTCGGCCGGCGCCGCGGCCTGAGGCACTTCGATCGGCGCCGTCACCGTCGCCGCGGTCTTGTCCTCGGTCGGGTTGCCGCACCCGATCGCCACGAGCGTCAACAGAACAACCAGACCAATCTGCCGGGTAGCGCGTATCGTCACAAACATGGTTTCCTCGTTTCGCCTTGAATCATTTTCCCTACCGAAGAACAACAGGGCGCGGACGTGTCCGTCCGCGCCACTCGATATTCCTGACTATACCGTCGCCGTGCCGCCGGTCGCCGCAGCGGGCGCCGCGCCCGGCTGGCCGTTTGCCGGCGGATCGTCCGGTCCCGCCCAATTCTCGAAGCGGTACGGATCCGGCGTCTCGAAGTCGAACGTGTACCACGCGGGATCGATATCGACCACGCTGCCGCCCTCGCGCAGCGATTGCAGGCCCGCGAGCCCCGCCACCGCCGTCATCAGGCCCACCATCTGGTTCGCCTTCGGCATGCCCTTGTTCATGATGTCGTTCGCGAACGCCTCGAACTGGAGCTGGTCCACCGGTTTGTCGTTGAACACCTTGATCTCGACGCCCTGCGTGTACGCTTCCGTCGGCACCTGGCGCGACTTGCCCGACGTGATCGCCTGCGCGGACTGTCCCGCATTCATCGCTGTCCACTTCGCCATCTGCTCGATGTCCGCCTTCCAGTTCGGTTCCTGGAACAGGAAACAACCCTCTTCCGTCAGGCTCACGGACCCCTTGTCGCCCTGGTACAACTCCGACGCGCCGCATTTGCCCGTCGCCGTCGTGCTGGTGAACGTCGCGCGCACCTTGTACGGCCGGTTAAGCTGCCGCTTGTCCACGAACGGATTGCGCGGCTGCACGCCCGCGAAGCCGGCCTTGTTCGCCGGCGCGATGTCGTACTCGTACACGACCGCGACGTTGTCCTCGATCTCGCGGCCGTCCCGCCAGTAGTCCAGCCCGCCCGACGCCCACACGCGCGACGGCGGCGTCCCCATGAACCAGTTCGCCACGTCCGACTGGTGCGTGGACAGCTCCGTCATCAGGCCGCCCGACGTCTCGTTGTACAGGCGCCAGTTCAGGTGCCGCTCAATGTCCTTGATGTACTTTTGTTCCTCGGCGGACAGCACCTGCGTCGTATCGACGAACCGGCGCCACGGATCGTTCCGGTGCCATTGCATCGTGATGTGATTGACGCGGCCGAGCATGCCGTGCGTGCGCTGAAGGTAGAGCGCCTTGTTGTACTTCGGGTTGTACCTCCGTTGGTGCCCGACTTGGCAGAACAGCCCGGTCTCGTGGCACTTCTGCACGATCTTCCGGCAGTCCTCGATCGTGAAGCACAGCGTCTTCTCGCAGAACACGTACTTGCCCGCGTCCAGACAGTCCATCGTGATCGGAAAGTGGCTCGGCAGCGGCGTCGAAATCACCACCGCATCGATCTGCTCCTTGTCGAGCATCTCGCGGTAGTCCATGTACTTCGCGACCGGCCGCGT
>CAYUZD010000156.1:0-7600 GCA_964449475.1 uncultured Nitrospirales bacterium | reverse complement strand
GGCTGCGGTAGCCTTCGCCCGTGATGTTCGAGAAGTGGACGAACAGATCCTTGCCACCGCCATCCGGGGTGATAAAGCCGTAGCCCTTCTCATTGTTGAACCACTTTACCGTGCCGATTGCCACTCGCGTATTCCTTCTTCGCCCACTTGCCCGGGCTTGCCCCGTCCCGACGGAACGAAACGTCGGGATTCTCCGGGACAGACGCGAGAAAGCCCGACTTTTTCACCGACAGGAGTTTACGCGATCTCTGTCAACAACGCAACGCCCTTCTGGGAACCTAGGCAGGCTGCGCGGCTGGCACAGTCACGGCTCGAACCGGGCCAGATCCTCGATCGCCCGGCGGCCGACGCGGTCCGGCGTGAGCCCGACCAGTAGGTCACGCATCGCGCACGCCGCCCGGGACTCCCACTGGGCCACCCTACCCAGGCGGCGGGACCGGGTCTGGATCTGGGTCACGCGGGGACGGCGACGCGACTCGTACTGGGCGAGGGCAACGGGCAGCGGCTGGTTATGGGTGAGGACGTCCGCGAGTACGAGGGCGTCCTCGATGGCCATGGCCGCCCCCTGCCCGAGGTTGGGGGTCATGGCGTGGGCCGCGTCCCCCAGCAGGGCGACCCGGTTCGTCGTCCATTTGGGCACCTCGACCTCCTCGAGATCGTTCCAAATTAGCTCAGATGCCGTGTTCAATCGGCCCAACACGTCCGGCACCGGACCCCGGAAGTCCGCGAACAGCCGCTTGAACTCGGCCAGCGGCAGGTCGCGCATCGCGGGGTCGTTCCGCGGCGCGTTCAGCGTGGCGAAGCAGTACACCCGGCCCCCGCCGATCGGCGCGACGCCGAACCGCCGGCCGCGGCCCCACATCTCCCAAGTGTCTGTGTTCGGCAGGTCGCAGGCGACGACGAACCGCCAGCAGGTGTACCCGGAGTAGTGCAATGGAATTTCGCCGAAGACCATCGCGCGCACGGCGGACCGGATCCCGTCCGCGCCGACGACGAGGTCGAACGCGTCCTCGGTGCCGTCGCTCAGCCGGACTTCCACGCGATCGGGTTCTTCGCGCAGCGACTCGATCGTCGTGCCGAGCCGGATCGCGTCCGCGGGCACGCCGGTCAGGATCGCCTCGTGCAGCGCCGCGCGGTGTAGGACGATCGCGCGGCCGACGTCGCGCGGCATGGATTTGAAGTCGATCGCGGTGAGCGTCTTCCCGCGGGAATCGGCAATGCGCGCGACGCCGGCCTCGAGGCCGCGCTGCGCGATCGCGTCCGCGACGCCGATGCGCGCCATGACCTTCATCGCGTTGACGCCGAGCACGATGCCCGCGCCGACCGGCGCGAACTTCGGCGCGCGCTCGACGACGGTGGCATCGATGCCGCGCTGGTGCAGCGCCGCGGCCAGCGTCAGGCCGCCGATGCCGCCGCCGATGATGAGTATTCGCATGGGAAACCCTTAGATGTAGCCACGGATTGGACGGATTTAGGGGATCGGTTCGATCCATGGCAGGAGTACAGCAGGAAGCGCGAATTCTACCCTGTCATTCTGAGCGATAGCGAAGAATCTCGCGGACCGATCGTATCAGCTCGCGAGCAGGGCAACGGATCGCCAGGGATAATTGAGAGGGACTTCGCGCGATCCCGGAGGCGTCGTACGACGAGATCCTTCGCGTTGCTCAGGATGACGGGGGAGCGGCCCCCGAAGAGAGGCGACCGAACCCGCGCGATCCGCTCAATCCGTCAAATCCGTGGCTAAGCTCTTCGCCCTTGCTTCGAAATCGCGGCGGGCCGGTTTCAGACCCGGCGGCACCAAATCGTCGGGCCAGGGGTGAATCGTCCGCGGAACCTTGTAGCCCGGCAGCGTCTTGCGCAGCGCAGCTTGCAGCGCGGCGGTATCGGGCGCGCGGCCGTCCGCCGTGCGCACGAACGCGACCGGGCGCCGTCCCCACTCCGCGTCCTCGACGCCGACGACGATCGCGTCCTCGACGCCGTCCACCGCGCGCAAAGCCTGCTCGATTTCCTCGGGCTGTATGTTTTCGCCGCCGCTGATGAACATGTTGTCCCGGCGGCCGGTGACGTGGAGGTAGCCGGCGGCGTCGAAGTGGCCGAGGTCGCCCGTGCGGAACCAGCCATCCTCCGTGAGCGGGCGATGGGCCGAACCGTCGGGCTGCAAGTAGCCGAGAAACAACTGGTCGCCGCACACGAGGATCTCGCCCTCGGCCGAGATCGACATCGTGCCGTCCACCAGCGGCCGGCCCGAAGACAACAACCGCTCGACGGGATCGCCCGGACGCGTGCAGCAGATCATCGCGGCCGTCTCGGTCATGCCGTAGCTCATCACCAGCGGAATCCCGCGCGCGACCGCCTCGCGCACGAGCGGCTCCGGCGTCGGCCCGCCGCCCATCACGACAGCCTTGCACTTTGCGAGCGCCGCGCACGCGGATTCGTCGCGCAGCAACCGGTAAAGCTGCGTCGCCACGAGCGAGACGTGCGTGGGTTCGTAGTGGAGAATCGAATCCTTCAGCGCCTCGTCATCGCCCGGAATCGCGATCGTGGCGCCCGCCTGCGCACACCGCATCACGACACCGATCCCGCCGACGTGGTACAGCGGCAGCGACAACAGCCAGCGGTCCCCCGGCACGAGCGGGATCGCGCGGTTCGCCCCCCGCGCCGCCACGTTCAGATTCCGGAACGAGAGCACGGCGGCCTTCGGCTCCGACGAACTGCCCGAGGTGAAGATGACCAGTGCCTCGACAACATCGTGACGATCGGCAAAGAATTCGGAGGCGCGCCCCCGGCCCGTCGATTCGCCCAATGCGACGTACCTCGACGCATTTTTTATTCGCGCTTCCGGCCACCGCGCGTTCAGCGGCACAGGTACGAGGTCCGCCTCCCACGCGCCGACAATGTGTTCAAGCACACGGACCGGATCATCATGTGCGACGGGAACACGGCGACACCCTTGCGCGCCGAACGCGAGACGCCCACGGGCACGGTCGCGAAATTCCGGCCACGTGAGATTGTCCCGCCCAATCACGAGCATCGGGGCCGAATCCGACCGAGTCATGGCACGCTCACTTTTCGAGGGGAACCGGCCCGCGGTCGGCACGAGACTCGAACAAATCCACGATTTCATTGCGGCGAATGCCCTTGGCGAGATCGAAGGCACTGTCGCCGTACGTCGATGTTTCGTTCGGATCAAATCCCAGTTCGAGCATCAGCTCGATCGCGGGAATATTTCCGAATTCGACGCCCGTTCTAAGCAGTTGCGCCCGCACACCCGGCAACGCCTCGCGCAGTTTCGAGTCTGATTCCAGCGCATTCCGCGCGAATTCCTCGTCAGCGGCAAACAGCGCGTCCACGAACTCGTACTTCGCGCCGTGTTCGCGCAGGAGCGCAACGGCTTCGTGGTTTTGTTGCCTGGCGGCCCAGAGAATCGGGCGATCCATGTAATAAACCGGCATCGGCGCGCCGGGTGTGTACGCGATCTGTTTATCAGGATCGCCGAAGTTATCTACGATGACATCGGCGCCGTCCGGGTTGGCACCATGCTCGAGGAGCTTTCGTAGCGCCCAGATATCGCGTTGGAACGCTGCGGCCGTGACGGCCGATCCACCCGAACCGGGCATCACGAAGTCGGGCGAAGCGCCGATCGCGAGCAAGGTGCGAACCAGCGTGTGGTCGTCTTCCTCCACGGCTCGGATCAACGCGAGGTCCAGCGTGTGGCGGCCAAAGTAACCGTTGGTATACGTGATTACCCGGGCGGCGAACAACGCGGCGAAGACAAGCACACCGAGGCCCGCGAAGAGTAATCCCAACTTGTACGGTGTCTTAAGCTTCATTCCGCTCCAACGCTACAGCAACACGCCGAGGGCGAACAACGCGGTCGATGGCGTTAGAACATACTTGGCGAATCCCAGCAACAATTCTCACTCCGGTGCGTTGCGCAGAAATCGCCGACAATTGGGGACGGAACTGCAAAATGGTTACGGATTTTCATCCGGAGGATTGGCCCTGACCCAAGCTTCGAACAATTCTAGCAATTCGAAGTAGTTCCTGCGGCGAGCGATTCCGAGCGGAGAGTTTCGCTTGTCCGGATACGTGGGGTCGCCGCCGAGATCTAGAAACAAATTAGCAGCGATGATGTTGTTGTGTTCCGTAGCCAGCATGAAGCAATCACTTGTTTCGTAAGTAATGGTCTCAGACAGTCGCGGAAAGTTCTCGAATTGCTTGCGAATGAAGGATTCGTCGCCCAGAAAAATAGCATCGCAGAGTCTATAGTTGGCCCCATGTTCGATGAGTAATTGGGCGACATCTTCATGCCCCGCAACCGCCGCAAGGCTGAGCGGTCGATCCAAAAAATGCGCACTGGGAGGATTCTCAGGGTAATATTTATCCCATCGCACAGAGCCGAGTTCCAGCTCGTCGAAATACCTACCCGACTCACCGTTCAGTTTCGCCAGTTCGGGGTCAGCACCCTTCCATAGTAATAACCGTACAATGCGAAGATTGCCACGGTGCGACGCAATCGATAGCGGGGTGGGACGATGGGCCCAAGTGAGATTCCCGAAATCGTTCGGGGGTAAATCTGGTTCGGCACCCAACAATAACAACACAAAGACGCCAACTAGATCGTCTTCCCTCGCCGCTGCCAAGAGTCCCATCGTGAGGTCGTGGGGTTCGAGCGAAGCGGTCGTGTAATTCAGGATCCGTGCGGCGACGAGAGCAACGTACGTGATCGCGGCCAGCGCTACAGCAAGTAGCGTGACTTTATATCGAGTCTTGAACTTCATACCGCTCAAACGCTACAGCAACACGCCGAGGGCGAACAATACCGTGTAGGCGGCGAGGAGTAGGCCGGTGCGGCCGAGGACGGGATTCAGCTCGCGCGGGTCGCGGTAGCGGAAGACGCGCAGGACCGCGGGGAGCGCGAGCAGGAGCGTGCCGGCGGCGAGGTAAACCAGTTCCGGGTAGCCGTACTCGCGGTGGAGGTACGCGGGAACGCCGGCGCAGGCTGCGAGGAGGCAAAGGACGTACTCCGCCTGCGCAAACCGCCGTCCGAATCGCGCGGGGAGCGTCTGTTTGCCGGCGGCGCGGTCGCCTTCGATGTCGCGCAGGTTGTTCACCGTGAGGATCGCGACGGAGAACAGTCCGGGCGCGATCGATGCAACGAAAACCGCCTCGGGCAGGTCGCCGGCCATGAGATTGTACGCGCCGCACATGGCGACTGGGCCGAAAAATGCGAACGCGAACACCTCTCCCCAGCCGTGGTAGCCGAGCGGATACGGCCCGCCGGTGTACGCGAGCGCGCAGACGATGGACGCGACGCCGATGTACAGGTACGGCATGCCGCCGCGCGCGAGGATGTACGCGCCGGGGATGAACACGGCGATGACGGTCAAGATGATCGCGCCCTTCATCACCTGCGGCTTGATGAGTCCGGACGCGACGGCGCGCGGCGGACCGAGACGTACGGCGTCGGTGCCGCGGACGCCGTCGGAGTAGTCGTTCGCGAAGTTGGCGAGGATCTGCAACATCAGCGCGCCGAGGAGGCACGCGACGAACGACGGGGCGTGAAACACGCCCACGTCCGCCGCGATCGCGCCCGCGAGGATGACGGGGCAGGCGCCGGCGGGCAAGGTCTTCGGCCGCATCGCGAGCAGCCAGCGGTTTCGGTTGGGCTCGGACACTTCAGGTCAACCCCTTGTCCGCAGATGACGCAGATACACGCAGATGAAACCCCACCATGGTCATCCTGAGCAACACGAAGGATCTCGCCAGCCGCCGACGATTGAATGCGAAGGGAACCAACTGTCTGCAGCACTCCGTCTGATCGCGCTGCAAACCCGACGCTGCTGATGAACGAGATCTTTCGCGTTGCTCAGGATGACAACGGGGCAGCGGACGGCTCACGTAGGGGTTCATCTGCGAACATCTGCGACATCTGCGGACAGGCTCTTCACTTCGCGATCACGACGCGCACGCGCATCCCCGCGACGATGGGCACGCCCTCGGGCGGCGTGAAGTTCACGCGCGCGTAGACGCCCATCATCTGCGCCGGCAGCTTGTCGCGCAGCACTTCGGGCACGCGGACCGCCGACCCCGAATCGGCCGCGATCGTGCCTTCGACCGGTTCCGCTTCGCCGGGGATGAACACCTGCGCGGTGGCGCCGGCGCGCACGGCTTTCGCCTGGTTCGCCGGCACGTAGGCCTCGACCCAGACGTCGTTGCGCGTCGCGAGCGTCGCCACGACGCGGCCGCTTTCGACCTGCGCGCCGTCAAACGCGCCCACCTCCATCACGATGCCGTCGAACAGCGACCGCACGGTGACCGGCGCGGGCCGCGTCTGCGCGACGGCGAGTTCGACCCGGCCGCGTTCGAGCGCGGACGCGTCCTCTGGATTGAGGCTTCGCAGACGCTCGAGTTCGAGTTCGGCGCGTTCGAGTTCCGCCGTGCTCGCGACGTTCTGGTTCTCCGCGGCCGCGAGCGCGACGTGCGCCTGATCGCGGGAGTGGCGCGCGATCCGGGCGGCATCCTCCGCGGCTTCGACATCCGACCGGACGGCCGCGCCGAGCGCGAATAGGTCCGCCACGCGTTTCTCCTGCTGCGCACGGGTTGAGTAGACGGCCTCGAGTTTCTCGAGTTCCGCGCGTGCAATGTCCACCGCGGCCTGCTTGCGCGAGACGTCCGCTTCGTGCGCGTCGCGAAGGCGCTCGACCTCCTTCTGCGCCTGCGCGACGACGTTCGCGCGCGCCTCGGACGCGATCGACTTTTGCCGGTCGATCTCGGAGATCAGCGCGTCCTGCGCGTCGCGGATGTTATCCGGCTGGATGGACGTAAGCGTGAACAGCGCGTCGCCGGTCTTCACCGAGTTGCCGCGTTCGAGCACCAGCCCGCTGACGACGCCCTCGAACGGCGCGTAGTACGGCGTCGTACGCGCGGCGACGAGCCCCCACGTGTACACCGTGTCGAGCCGCAGGTACCACCACGCCGCGTACGCGCCGCCGCCCAGCAGCAGCAGCAACAGCACGACGCGCAGCACGGGCCGTTTGCGCGTGCGCGCGTCCCGCATCCGGGTTTGCGCGGGCGTTACCGCGGGTTGCGTCGAGCCGCTGTCCTGGAAGTCAATTCGCATGGGTCGTGTCCACCGTGGTTACCGTTGCGCCAAGGCCGAAAAGTCGTGCAGCGCGAGTCCCGCAAAGGTCTCGTGCGCCGCGAGGGTCGAGTTGAGCCGATCCGTCAACGCGCCGAACTCGGCCGGCGGCATCGCCGCCAGCGTGTCGGTCGCGGGGGCCGTCGTGGAAAGTTCCAGGCCGATCTCGAGCGGCTTGTCGAACGCGCGCAGCGCCGTCTCCGCCCACGTGACGATCGGGTTCTCCGCGTTGAAGTAGTCCATCAGCGTCGCGCCGTCCACGATGCCTTCGACGCGATCGACGAACGCCTGCTGCTCGTTGCGGAAGAACTTCACCGGCAGATCCGCCCAGACCGGCAACGATCCGGCAGACTTCTTCGCCGATTCGAGCAGGTTGAACCAGTTCGCCTCGAGCGTCCTGCGCGCGTCGCCGCCGTCGTCCCAGCCGGGCAGCGAATGCGGCTCGAGGTCGAGCTTGAT
>CAYUZD010000155.1:0-7647 GCA_964449475.1 uncultured Nitrospirales bacterium | reverse complement strand
CCGGACGGCGTCGCCCGAGACGGCCGTGGTCAGCGTGGCCTTCTTGCTGATGACGCTCTTGAGGAGCGGCACGATCGACTCGACCTCCGCAGCGACGTCGATGGCGGTCGCATTCGCCGTGGAACGGCCGGCGTATTCGAGGATCTGCCGCGTGAGATCCGAGCCGCGCCCCGCCGCGTCGAGGATTTCGCGCAGGCAGGTTTCGACCGGCGAGCCCGGCGCGGCGTCGTTCAGGCCGAGATCGGCGAAGTTCATGATCGCGGCGAGGATGTTGTTGTAGTCGTGCGCGACGCCGCCGGCGAACACGCCGAGGCTTTCGAGCCGCTGCACGTGCCGCACCTGTTCCTCGAGCGTGCGCAATTCGGTCTCGGACTTCACCTGCTCGGTCACATCGCGCAGGATGCGGACGACGCGACGTTCGCCGCCGCGATCAACTGAGAACGTGACGCCGTCCACGACGATGGGCTCGCCCGACCGTGTGCGTGTCGCAGTGCGGAACGGTTCGCCGGCGGTCGGGTGCGTCGGCCGGTCGATACCGGAGATGAGGCGTCCGACGGGATGCCCGGCAGCCTCGTGCGGGGGCCAGCCGAAGGTCGTTTCCGCGCTGCGGCTCCACAGCAGAATCGTGCCGGCTTCGTCGGTGACGACGATGGCGTCGTATGCGTTTTCGAGCACGGTGCGAATGAGGTCGCTCGATTCCTGCGTGCGATCCTTCTCGACCTGGTAGCTGCGCGCGAGCCGTTCGAGCGAGTACAGGCCGATGGCCGCGCCCATAATCGACACGACGATTGAGTCCAGCAGATAGACGGCGCCGAAGAGTGTGTCCGAGGTGACCAAGGCGAACGGAAGCAGGACACGGAAGCACATCGACAGCACAATGAGCCCCATCATCCAGTAGACGCCGAACGAACGCTCTTGCTTTCCGCGCGCGAGCGCCACCAACGCGGTGCCGCGGGCACTCAGGGCAGGTGCGCTTCCAACGAGCCAGGCCAGTAGCAAGGGCAGCCCGCCGAGAAACGTGACGGCGCACGCAGTGATGTAGATCCCCGTGAATATGGCATAGGCAGACGCGCGAAGCGGTCTCCGAGCAATCGCTACGACCGTCGCGAGCAGAGTCAAAGTGCATGCGAAGTCTAGGATGGAGCTTGTCAGGAGAAGCGGAATCGAACCCGGTATTAACGAGATCGCGACGCTGACGAACTGGCGCGCGATCTCGAACGCCATCATTGCGAAGCCGAATCGCAGGAAGTCGAACCGCGTCAGCCGCCAACTCGCCGCAATGGAAACGGTGATGGCGACGTCAAGCGCGATCAGGAAGGCGAGCGATCCAAAAACTTCGGTCATGGGACTTCGGTCAGGCTCCCGTATCCACCGGAACCGCGGACGCGATCCCGCGGCGATTCGGTTCGACTTGCCCCCGGGGACGTGTAGGGCATGAATCTAGCACCGCCGACGCCGCCGCGCAACGCCGCCGGGCGCGCGTCACCGGTTTCCCGCGATCCACGTGTCCTGGATATGGCGCAGGACGGCCTCGCGCGTCGTCAGGACGCCTTCCAACTGCAGGTCCTCGATCGCGCCAAGGATTTCGGAGAAGACCGGACCGGGTTTCAGTCCGAGCTCGATCAAATCGTTGCCGGTCACCAGCGGTTCAGGCCGGATTTCCTCCGGGAGCAGTTCGGAGGCGCGGTCGCGCAGCCACTCGTAGGTGTCCATCCGGCGATGGCTGGACGCGCAATCGATGCGGAACAGTTCGAGCAATTCCGGGAATCCCTCTTCCCGCACCAGGCGCTTGAGCTTGCTCTGGCGCATCTCCTTCACTGCGGACACGCGCATGTGCTGCCCCACGAGCCAGACGACGCGATCCGATTCCGCGTTGGACAGGCGCAGCCGCGCGCAGATGTCCGCGGCCATCTCCGCGCCGACGCGCTCGTGGCCGTTGAACCGGATGCGGTCGTCGAAGGTCTGCGTGCGCGGTTTGCCGACGTCGTGCAAGAGGACGCCAAACGCGAGCGTGGGAGTGGGGGCGTCGAGCAACTCGAGCATCTTCATCGTGTGAGTGAACACGTCGCCCTCGGGATGATACTCGGGCGGCTGATCGACGCCCTTCATCGCCGAGATTTCGGGCAGGATGTGGGGGAGCAGGCCTGATTCGTCGAGCAACTGGAACCCGCGGTGGGCGTGAGGCTGCGTGAGGACGCGGAACAGCTCGTCGCGGACGCGTTCCGGGCTTGTCTTCTTGATGAGGTGCGCCAGTTCCTTGACGGCGTGGAAAGTCGCGCGATCGATCTGGAAGTCGAGTTGCGCGGCGAAGCGCACGCAACGGAGCAGCCGCAGGTGGTCCTCGTTGAATCGCGCGATCGGATCGCCGACGGCGCGGATGGTCTTCGCCGCGATGTCCTCCCGGCCGCCGACGTAGTCAAGCACCTCGGCCTTGAGCGGATCGAAGAAGAGCGCGTTGACGGTGAAGTCCCGGCGCAGCGCGTCCTGTTGCTCGTCGCGGAACTCGACCGAGGCCGGCCGCCGCCCGTCAATATAGGGGCCGTCCCAGCGAAACGTCGCGACCTCGACGTCGTGGTCGTCCATCCGGACGACCTGCACTCCGAACTGTTTGCCGACCGTCACCACGCGGCCGAAGAACCGCTCGACCTCGTCCGGCATGGCGGACGTGGCGACGTCGTAGTCGTGCGGGTGCTTGCCGAGCAATTCGTCGCGCACGCACCCACCGGCGAACAACGCGCGGTGGCCGGCTTCGGCGAGCGTCGTGCAGACGGCGAGCGCGGCCTCGCGTGCGCTGCTCACGATTGCGGAGCGTCCTGCGCGTCGGGCTCGCCGATGGCCTGCTGGATGGCGCGCTGCTCGCGGAGCCGCTGCAGGTTGCGCGCGCGGTACTCGGAGTAGCCCCACCAGATGAGGATGCCCGGAACGGTGAGCGCAGCGAACGAGAGGAAGCGCGGCAACAATTCGAGCCGGCTCAAGTCATGCACCATCGCGCGGCCGACGACGAACACGATGTAAATGAAGAGGGCGGCCCAGCGATAGCGCCGTTCCCAGAAGATGACGCCGAGGATCATCGCGCCCATCGCGTGGCCGAGCCAGTACAGCGTGAGCGTGTCGGACGGTGCCCAGCGCCAGAGTCCGATGATGCCCGTGATCGTGGCGAGCGCGACGATCGCGGTGCGGAGCAGGCGCGCCGGCGGGCCGCTGCGTCCCCGGTTGCGCTCCCACTGGATGCAGGCGCGCTCGCTTGCCGCGTAACAGAGCAACGCGGCTGTCAAATTGATCAGGAAGCCGTGCGAATCGACGCCGGCAGGCTCGGGTTTCGCGAGGTAGCTCAGGTAACTCCACGACGCGAGCGCGAGCGTGAGCACGCCGCCGGACCGCGTGCCGACGAGGCCGGTGACGGCGCTGCCGAGCAGCATGATGAGGGCAAACGCGAGCATCGCGACGGAGCTGTATCCCGGCGGCATGCGCTGCTCGGCGATGGTGAACAGCATCAGCGCAGCGGCAAGGAACGGGATCGCGGCCATCGCGTCATGCTCCCATTGAGTGCCGCCCTGGATACGGTTGAGGTAGCGCTCCCAGAGCACGCCGCCGAACAGCGTAATGATGGTGACAATAAGCGCGTAGGCGAGGAAATTCTCCTGCGATTCAAACCCGGGCACGCCCATGAGCAGGAACGAGTGGTAGCACGCGTGCGACGCGAAGAGTAGGAGGACGGCGGCGACTTCTACCTGCGGCACGCCGAGGATGACGCCGACGAGCGCCATCGCGATGCCTTCGCCCGCGAGGAGGAACGGCATGCGTACGTCGCTGCCGAGGTCGAACACCGTCAGCGCCATCAGCGCGACCGACGCGGCGAACCCGTGGAACAGCGCCATGCCCCAGCCGCTGAGATCGACGCGCGACCCGGCGAGAAACCACTGGCCTTTCTGGTTGAGCTGCGCACGGGGCACGGGCTTGACGTAGTAGTGGTAGAACCACGCGACGATGCACCATACCAGGGACGCGCCGACGGCGGAGAACCATTTCGCGGGGACGACGTACCCGATGACGTCGATACGTGACGATTCCTGGATGAGATAGAGGCAGTAGCCAAGCGTAGCGAGCAGGAGGCCCTGCGCGAGGACCTTGAAGATGACGAGCCGGCTGCGGAGATACGATAAGCCAAGCGCGAGCGACTCGATGGCCATGGCGATGACGAGCCACTCGTGGGACAGGTACGACTGCAACGCGAGTGTGAACACGATGAAAGCCTTTGCTGCGAAAATCTGGAAGAGATAGTTGCGCGGCTGGCCGGCAAAATGCGCGTAGGCCATGAACACGACGAACATGCCGGTCTGGCCGAACCGGAACGCCCACTCCCACTCAGGGTACATCCCGCGGACGGCGATCCACGTGAGTACGAGGTAGATAAAGGAGTTCACGCCGGACATGGGCGCGACGGTGCGGCGGTACTCGCCGGTCCTGTGGGCGTCCGTCACGCACGCGACCGAGAACACGCAGAAAATCAGGGTGAGGAACGCATTCGACACCCAGAAGTACTGCGCGTCGGTCACATCGAGGCTGGGCGGCTTGGCGATGAAGAAGTAGATGTACGTGATCTGTGTGGCGATTAATGCGGCCCACGAGAAAAACATCCAGCGGTGTGTTAGATGGAACAGCAGTGCGATCAGGGCGACGAGCGAGCACGTGATCAGCGCGTAGAGGATGTTGTCCTGATCGAGGCTGTTCGACAGGCTGAGCACGACGGTGTAGTAGATGAGGAACAGCGCGATGCCCGCGGCCGCCTCGCTGCGCCGGAAGTGCGCAATGGCGGCGACGGCGACGAGCGAGCCGGTAAGCACGGCGATGGCGATGTGCGGCGCGTCCATCACCTGTGCGGTGTCGATGAAAAACGCGGCGTAGGTGGTGAAATAGACGGCGGCGAGGCCCGAGCCGAGGAAAGTCTGTGGGAAGAGACTCGCGTCCTTCCGGCGATAGAGACCGTAGGCGATCGCGGCTACGGAAATGGCGTAGCCGATGCCGACCTTCCACCAAGCGCCAAGCCGATCGTCCTGCAATGTCAGGAGCGCGCCGAGGACGAAAGCCGTCATAAAGACCACGGCGACGACCCGACCGAGCCAGATGCCGCCGATCCGCGATTCGAGCGACTCGCCTTCGACGCCGCCGAGCGCATGCCCGACCGCCTCGCGGACAGTGCCCATCAGCGGCGCCTTGGGCCGGGCTGCGCGCCGTTTCCGTCCCCGGCGGCCGGCGTCTTCGGCGGCCTGTTTGTTCTCGGGCTTGGAGAGCAGGATCTCGACCAGGCCCGAGAGTTCGCGGACTTGCGACTCGAGCTCGTCGATGCGGCGCTGCTCGTTGTCGTGCGGTGTCGGCGAATCCGGCGTCACGAACGCCCCCAAGTCGTGTAGCTGTCACGATTTAGACTCATTCGATTATACTCGACGGGCCGGATCGGCGCTCGGACACGCGGACCGGACGGAGACGACCCCTCAATGGAACTCATCGGCATTATCGTCATGGTCGCTGGCGTGGCCGGTTTCGCTGCGACGTTTCTCGGTTACCTGAGCGTCGCGCCGCTGATGGTCTGGGGCGGGCTCGCCATCGTCGGCATGATCATCACCATTCTCACGCGCCGGCCGGGCAATTGACGCGCACCGGATGACGCCGCCCCGCAACGACCTGTTCGCACGCGCCGCCCGCGGCGAATCGACGCCGCGCCCGCCGATCTGGCTGATGCGACAGGCGGGACGGACCGATCCCGCATACAACGCACTGCGCGAGCGCGACGGCCGACCGCTCGAGGCGCTCTTTTCCGACCCGGACACCGCGGCCGAGGTATCGTTGCTGCCCAAGCGGATCGGCGTCGACGCGATCATTTACTTCCAGGACATCCTCACACCGCTGACGCCTGCGGGGTGTCCGTTTGTGTTCCGGCCGGGACCGATTACCGATTCGCCGATCCGCGACGCGGCCGACGTGCGTCGGATTCAGACGTTCGACGTGGCGGACGAGTTGCCGTTCATCGGGAAGACGTTCGCGAACGTGATTCGATCGGTCGACGGCGAGTTGCCGGTGTTGGGCTTCGCCGGCGCACCGGTCACGCTAGCCGTGTTCATGATCGAGGGCAAAAGTTTCGGGGATTCGGCGGCCACCGCGCTTGGATTCTTCAAGAACCAGCCCGAGGCGACCCGGAAGTTGCTCGACGTGCTGACAGACATCACGATCGATTACCTCAAGTACCAGATCGCGTCGGGCGCATTCGCGGTGCAGTTGTTCGAGTCGGCGGCGTACCTGCTCTCGCCGGAGGAGTACTGCGAACTCGCGTTGCCCACGCACCAGCGCATCTTCGACGCCCTGCGCGGCCTCGCGCCGACGATCATGTTCGCGCGCGAGTGGGCGCACGTGCCGGAACTGGACGCTTCGGGCGCGGACATCCTGAGCCTGCCGAGCGATGTGACGATCACCCGCGCGCGCGAGATCGCCGGGCGCGACCGGGTCGTGCAGGGCAACCTCAGCAACCGGCTACTGTGCACCGGCCCGATCGAGACCATCGAGCGCCAGGCGCGCGCCATCGTCGAGGCCAGCCAGCGCCGGGGCCACATCTTCAACCTCGACCACGGATTGCTTCGTGAAACACCCTTTGAACACGTCGAGCATCTGGTCCGGTTTATCAGGGGAATCTGACGGATTCCGCCGCCGGCGTGAACCTTTCGGGCGCGGCCGTGTTAATGTGGTGAGCCGCAACGGTTGGGGAGGATTGGGCATGAAATTCCACAAGTTTGCAGCCGGCATCGCAGTCGCGGCCGGGTCGGTCACAGGCGCCCCGGCGCAGGCGGCGGAACGGCCGACGTTCGAGCGCGATGTCCTGCCGATCCTACAGGAGAACTGCCAGACCTGCCACCGCCCGAGCGGTGCCAACATGTCGGGCATGATCGCGCCGATGTCCCTGATGACGTATCAGGAAGTCCGGCCTTGGGCGAAGGGAATCGCGCGGGCCGTGGAATCGAGGACGATGCCGCCGTGGCACGCGACGGAGGCGTTTCACGGCGTGTTCAAGAACGAGCGGTCGTTGACGGAGGACGAGCGCGCGACAATTGTCGCGTGGGCCGAGTCCGGCGCGCAGCGCGGCGACCCAGCGGACGCGCCTGCACCCGTCGAGTTCAACAACTCCGGTTGGCAGCTCGGCGGCACGCTGGGCGAGCCGGACCTGCTGCTGCAGATGCCGGAACCGTACTGGGTGCCTGACGACGTGAAGGACATCCAGCCGGACATCGAGATCAAGCTCACCAAGGAACAGTTGCCGGAGATGAAGTGGGTGCGCGCGATCGAGTATCGCCCCGGTAGCGAGGTCGTGCATCACATCGTCGGCAGTGTGTACAAGCCGGGACACGAGGGCGACCTGCGCGAGCGGACGAACTTCGGCCAGATTGCGTCCGGCACGAACCCGCAGAACTACGCGGACGGCTACGGCCTTCCGCTCTACCCCGAGGCGACGATCCAGCTCTCGATGCACTACCACAAGGAAGTGGGGCCGGGTACGGGCACGTGGGACCAGTCGGAGATCGCCGTGTGGTTCCACGACAAGCCGGTCATCCACCCGCTCGAGAGCTCGCCGATCGCGCACGGCAACTTCGAGATTCCGCC
>CAYUZD010000154.1:0-7675 GCA_964449475.1 uncultured Nitrospirales bacterium | reverse complement strand
CCGGCGACGAAGAAGGCGCTGAAGATCGCGGGCATGACGCTGAACGACATCGACCTCATCGAGGTGAACGAGGCGTTCGCCGTGGTGCCGATGCGGTTCATGCGCGAGATGGGCATCGAGGGCGACTACAGCAAGGTGAACGTGAACGGCGGCGCGATCGCGCTGGGGCACCCGCTCGGCGCGACCGGCGCGATGCTGATGGGCACGGCGATCGACGAGCTCGAGAGGCAGAACAAGTCCACCGCGCTGCTCACGCTGTGCGTCGGCGGCGGGATGGGCATCGCGACGATTATCGAGCGGGTGAATTGAGGGCGATCGGCGAAGGAAATCCAACGATGGCGTAGGGGCGGCCCCCTGTGGCCGCCCTGGATCGTCTCGCGTCAACAGGGCGGGGACGGGGCCCCGCCCCTACAGCACTTCTTGTTCAACGAAAATCGCGGCCCCGGATGTCTTCCGGGGCCGCGTTGTTTCTGGCGGGATGGTTTAGCGCGCGCCGACGGCTTCGGGCTTGTCGTTCCAGACGAACCGCGCGCGGTCGAGTTTCGAGACGAGGTCGAACGTGACGCCGGCGGCCTGCACGTCGAGGCCGATCGACTGGAGCCGCGCGGCGGAGGCGTCCAGCGCCTTCTGGCGGTTCACGCCCTTCGGCAGGCGCGTCCAGGCTTCCGCGAGCGCGACGATGGTCGATTCGCGCGCGCATTCCTTCGCGTCCTCAGGCTGGTGGTGGTGGCGGATGGGGTACGCGATCGCCTTCGGCAGGTTCCAGTGCATGGCGAGTTCGAAACCGGCCTCCGTGTGGCTGAGACCGACGATTTTCTGTTCCGCCTCGATGAGTTCGTCGCCGTTCAGGTCCGACGGCACTCGCGCATAGAGGTCCGGCACGGTCTCGAGCAGCGCGATGCGGCCGATGTCGTGCAGGAGGCCGGCGGTGAACGCGCCGCCCTCCGTGCCCTTGCCGCTCGCCTGCGCGATGATGCGCGCGGCCGCGGCGGTGTTCATCGATTCCTCCCAGAACGCGCCGTAATTGAAGCGTTTGCTGACCTCGAAGAGGTTCAGCACGGCGGCGGAGAGTACCGCGGCGAAAGTTTCGCGCAGGCCGAGGAGCGCGACGGCGAGCTCGACGGTGTTCACCTGGCTCGCGAAGCCGTAGGCGGGCGAGTTCGCGACGCTGAGCACCTTCGCGGCGATCGGCGGGTCCTGCGCGATGATGCCCGCGACTTCCTTCGGCGAAATGGTGACGTCGACGAGGGACTCCTGCACGCGCGCGACCGTCATTGGCAATACCGGCAGCGACGTGAGCTGCTTGATCATCTCCGCGACGTTCTGCAGCTTGAGGCCGGTCCTCGCCTTGGAGACGGTGGACGCCTGCGCCTCCTTCTCGATCATCGTCTGCAGGCGAACGCTGTTAAACGTCGCACCGGACTGGCTCGGATAGTAATGGTCGATCGCCTCGCGGATGTCCGGCGGCGAACACAGGATCGGTTTCACGCGCAGACCGGTCTGTTCCTGGATCGAGTTGATGGTGGCCGAATCGAGCGGGCACGCCATCGCCAGCGTGAGCAGCCGGCCGAGCCGGTCGATCGGGAAAATCTCGTGCTGCACGGCGAGCTCGCGCGGAATGAGCGAGACGACTTCCGAGGACACGTGGTAGCGGCGCAGGTCGAGGCTCGCGATGCCCGGCTGGCGCGAGAGAAAATTCACGAAGTCATCCACCGTGACGTGGCCGAGGTGGATGAGCGTCTCGACGATTTTTGTGCCGCGATCGCGCTGGAGCGCGAGCGCCTCGTCGAGCATCGCCTGTGTGATGACGCCCGCGTCCACCAGCATGTCGCCGATGCGCTTCTTGGCGGTCGGCGCCACCGGTCGCGTCCCCTTCACGATGTGTTGTCCCCCCCGGACGATGTCGTTGAATACGGGGAGGCCCCGCGCGGACGCACGGTTCCCCCGTTGAACCACATGAAGTGTAGAACCGAAGCCGAAAACCTGTCAAATCGAGGCGCGCGCAACGTGGCGAGTCACAACGACTTGCGGGGCTTTCGGTGCGGGCGGGCGGCCGTGCGCCAAAAGCGTATAATCCCGGCCATGGACGCCGTGCCGGACCAGCCGGATCATAAAGTCACCGACAGCGCCGCGCTGCGCGGGCTCATCGGGCAGTCACCGCGCACGTTCTCGCTCAACCTCGTGCTGTGCGACGACGCGTCGCTGCGCAATGCCGTCGTGCGCCAGTTGCGCACCGAGTTTCCGTCGATCGAGGCCGTCGCGCTCTGGCCCTACGACAAGGACGTGTTCGACCACGTGCACACGGCTGTGTCCAAGGACCCGAAGGACGCGCTGTTCGTCTTCGGGCTGGACGACGCGCTCGCGGCCGACATCGACCGGCCCGCGCTGCTCGCCGGGCTGAACGCGTCGCCGCCGCGCTGGAAGGCGTGGTTCGCGTGCCCCGTCCTCTTCTGGCTCGACCACCACACCGCCGACATCCTCCGCCTCCACGCGCCCAACTTCTGGGAATGGCAGTCGGAGATTTACCGGCTGGACGGGTAGAGCAGATTCCTTCGTGGCATCGGCTTCCAGCCGATGCGCTCTCGCTAGACTTCCCGGTAGTGCGTGACGATTCGCGCGGACCGGCGCCGCTGGCGCTTCCGGAGACGATTTCTCTTCCGAACCATCAGGTCGCGCAACTCTTCCCAGATTGAATGAATGACCGCCCAGACAATGAAGCAGAAGTAGATCGCAATGATCCCAAACAACGCACCGCCATTGGAACGAGCGCCGGCGATGGCACCGTCGACGATCGCGCCGCGCGTTGCTTCGCGCCGATGCTCGTGCTGCGAGCGGATGAAGATGCGGCGCTCGAGCGGGTCGCTGATCTCGTTCGCTTCGCGTTCGAATCGTTTGCGCCAGTACATCGCGGTTGTGCCTCCACATGGAAGTACAACCGAACGGCCGAATTATTCGCCGCCGGCGCGCGACCGTCAAGCTTCGAGCAGTCTTCGCGCGAACACGAGGCGACCGGTGCGCGAGATCCTTCGCGTCGCTCAGGATGACATTGGGGCCGGATGACGCACGCCGCGCGGTCAGATCTCGACGACGCGCCGTCAAAGTTCGACGACGGCCTTGAACCCGCCGTAAGCCATGGTCTTCGGGTCAAAGGGCATTTTCTTCGGAGCTTTCAGGTCTGGGTCGGCCATAACTTTCTTGTTCACGGCGTCGCGGTGTGCGCGGGACTTGTAGACAATGAACGAGAAGATGGGCACTTCACCTTTGTTGGCCTTCTGCAGCTTGGGAAAGGTCAGATGGATGCCCGGGATGTCGACGTCGTCGCCCACGCACTCGAAGTACTGCAGCGCGCCGTGCTTCATCCATATCTTGCCGGCCTTGCGCGCCATGCGTGTGTACGCCGCCACATTCTTCTTCGGCACCACCACCACATAGCCGTCCACGTAGCTCATCCGTTCTTCCTCTCGACGCGTCTCGAACGTGACGCGTTCTTAGCGCTCCACCATCACCTTGAAGCCGCCCATGGTCATGCGTTTCATGTCGAAGGGCATTTTCTTCGGCGCTTTGTTCATGTCAGGATCGGCCATGACTTTCTTGTTCACCGCGTCGCGGTGCGCGCGTGACTTGTAAATGATGAACGAGAAGAACGCCGTCTCGGTCGACTTGAGCTTCAGCAATTTGGGGAAGGTCACGTGGATGTAGGGGATGTCGAGGTCATCGCCCATGCACTCGAAGTACTGCAGCGCGCCGTGCTTCGTCCACACCTTGCCCCCCAGCCGCGCCATGCGCTTGTACGCCGCCACGTTTTTCTTCGGTACCACCATCACGAACCCGTCCACATAACTCATCGCAGGAATCCTCCCTATCGGTTTCGAGTGCATTTACGGTTGGCTCTTGGTCACCATTCATGGGTTCCATAGGTCGTATGAGTCCTATGGGTCTTAGCTGTGCTTCACCCTCCCGCGATCGCACCGACCACCATCAGCGGTTCCTTGCCGCTCACGATATCGTCCGGCAGCGGCACGTTCGTCGGATCATTCGACAAATCCTGTTCGCATGCGAAGAAGCGGAGGAACGGCCGCCGTTTCTTCGTCACGTGGTCGCGGATTGTTCCGCGGAGCATCGGGTAGCGCGCCTCGATGGCGTCGAGCACGGCGTCGATGGTCACGGGCGCGGCGAGATCGAGCAGTACGTCGCCGTCAATCCTGCCAAGCGTCCGCAGGTGAAACGGCAATACGACGCGGATCATAATTCCGAATCCGTAGGGGCGGTCCCCCGTGGCCGCCCATTCATTTCAGCGTCTGCACTTCGACCGAGAGCACCGGCGGCAGGTCGCGCACGATCGGCGCCCAGGAGTCGCCCGAATCCGCAGAGCAATAAACCTGCCCGCCCGTGGTGCCGAAGTACACGCCGCATTTGTCGAGCGAATCGATTGACATCGCGCCGCGCAGCACGTTCACGTAGCAATCCTTTTCCGGCAGGCCTTTCGCGAGTTCCTCCCACTCGTTGCCACCCTTGCGCGTGCGATACACGCGCAGCTTGCCGTCCAGCGGGTAATGTTCCGAGTCGCTCTTGATCGGCACGACGTACACCGTCTCCGGCTCGTGCGCGTGCACGCCGATGACGAAGCCGAAATCCGTCGGGAGGTTGCCGCTCACGTCCGTCCATTGGTCGCCCGCGTTGTCCGTGCGCATCACGTCCCAGTGCTTCTGCATGAACAGCGTGTCGGGCTTCGACGGATGCAGCGCGATGCGGTGCACGCAATGGCCGACCTCCGCCGTCGGGTTGGGGATGTGCGCCGAGACCAGCCCCTGGTTGATCGGCTTCCACGACTTGCCGCCGTCGTCCGTGCGGAACGCGCCCGCGGACGAGATCGCGATGTACATCCGCTTCGCGTTCTTCGGGTCCTGCAGGATCGTGTGCAGACACAACCCGCCCGCGCCCGGCGCCCAGTCCGGCCCTGTGCCGTGTCCGCGCAGGCCGGAGAGTTCGTCCCACGTCGTGCCGCCGTCCGTCGTCTTGAAGATGGCGGCGTCCTCGACGCCCGCGTACGCCGTGTCGCGCTCGGTGAGCGAGGGCTCGACGTGCCACACGCGCTTGAACTCCCACGGGTGCGCGGAACCGTCGTAGAACTGGTGCGTCGTGAGCACCTTGCCGGATTTCTCGGTCGTGTCATAGACGAACTTGTTGCTCTCGCCCATCGGCATGCCGTCGGGCGTGGTCATCGGCGTGCCGGCCGGTGTGCCCGGCTGGTGCCACGTCTTCCCGCCGTCGTCCGACCGCTGGATGACCTGTCCGAACCACGCGCTCGACTGCGACGCGTAGATCCGGTTCGGGTCCAGTTGCGACCCCTTCACGTGATAAATCTCCCACCCGGCGAAGAACGGCCCGCTCACGTCCCACTTCTGCCGCTTCCCGTCCGACGTCAACACAAACGCGCCCTTGCGCGTCCCGACCAACACCCGTACTCCGCTCATGGTTTACTCCTCCCAGTTTGCTCGAACATGGGTTTTAATCAATGGATTTCTGCGCGTGCGAAAGTTGCCACTCGCATCCAGTTACAGCGCATAGATTCTCGATGATTTCAAAAAGAAGTTGATCTACAAGATCGCTCGGCAGTTCTCCTTCTACGTACACCTTGACCGAGGCATACGAGGGCCGAAATTCAACCCGGACTTCTTCGACATCAAGACCGTAAGCGATCGCGTCGAGACCTGCCGGGGGCAACCAAGTGTACGGAACGGTTCTTGGGCGAAACGCGTTCGCCGGAAGCTCATCGAGATCGCAACGCGTGCCTTCCTCTTGTGAAATAATGAAGTGCTCGTGCTTTTCAGTCAGGGCAAGGCATTCCCACCGCATGTCCGCCAAATGCAGCCGAAACACCGCAGGATTTGGGGTCTCTGCTTTCGCCCCCTCCGTATAAATAGCTCCGCCTCGCACGGTAATCGTGTGGCGCGTCGCGTTGTAGGAAGCGTGGTGGCGATAGATCCACCCTGGGCCAGCGTCGACGGTTTTGGCCGTGCTGATGCGGTAGCCGTATGTATCCAGCGTCATCACGGGCGTTGCATCAGCTTGCCTCTTGCCGTAATAGCCCAATCGCCCAATAAGAAAAATGGTCTTGTCTACCAGCGTGGCTGTATGAAAGTCGGTGGGTGGAAAAATCCCTTCAGGGTAACCGTAGATCTCGACCTCCCCGGATTCAAACGTAACCACGTCCGCGCCGCTTGCCGGGCGTAAAACGATTACATCGTTGTAGATGCAAAAGTCAGGATCGTAGAAATCTTCATGCTCTCCAGCAACGCAGATTATTCGGCCATCGGGCATGGGAGTGTGCGACATCCCGAATCGATCAAAGCACCAATCAGGTTCACCATGTGTGAATGTATTCGGGACGATTTCTTGCCGCGCCGAATATGCCGATCCGCCGCGCCGCACCATCCACTCCCAATGCTGGACACGCATACGCTCTGGATTGGCCGTGCCAAACCGGCGTTTGCATTGTTGCTCGAATTGTTCGGCGCTAACACGCATAAAGTCACGCAGGCTTGAATGTCTGTACTTGCGTCACAGTGTGCTTCATATCAGACGTCTTCTACTAGCCAACCGTCCAAAAAATCCGATCACTGCATCCTGCACAACACTACGACTTTCGTCAAGGTGCCAATCGTTTGACATCGTCACCGTCAACTTACGCCGCCAGCGAATGCTCCGCGTACGCCGCGAGCCGCTCGAGGCACTCCGTCCAGCCGCCGAAGTGACTGTCCCGGCCGTCCTTGGACTTGAAGGCCGACTGCCGCAGCGTGAGCTTCGTCTTTTCGCCGTGCGGCTCGAGCGTCACCGTGACCGTCGTGCCGTTGCCGTCCTGGCCTTCGAGGTCTTCGCGCTCCCACGTGAACACGATCCGTGACGGCGGCGTGATCTCCTTATAGACGCCGTAGACCGGGTGGTTCTTGCCCTCCGGCGACCGCATCACGAAGCGGTACGCGCCGCCCACGCGAAACTCCATCGTGTGCGCGGGCACCGTGAAATCCTTCGGGCCGAACCACCGCACGAGATGCTCGGGCCGCGTCCACGCCGCGAACACGAGTTCACGGGGCGCGTTCACGATGCGCGTGATTTCGAGCGTGCGATCTTCCGCGACGCGATCCGTCATGGTCGTATTCCAACTTCCGCGAGTACGGCTTCGAGCCGGTCGAAGTTCTGTTCGTTACCCGGCACGACGTAGGGCCTCACCCGCTCGCACTCCTCCGCGGTCTCGTGAATCATGCGGTAGGTCACTCTCGTCCTCGTCCCTTGCGACTCAATCGTCACCACCCCGCGATACGCGTGCGGCGGAAGATGATCGAACACGATCCGTATTTGCGGCACGACCTCGACGAACACGCTGTGCTGCCGATACGCAGTGCCGTCCGGCGCGCGCATCACGAACTTCCACACGCCGCCCGGCCGCGGATCGAACACTTCAAATTCGTTTGTGAAGTCCTTCGGACCCCACCACCGCGCGAGTTTCGCGGGATCGATCCACGCGTCGAAGACCTCGGCGCGCGGCGCATTGAACACTCGCGCACTTACAATCTCGCGATCGGCGGTCACGCCTTCTTTCGCAGCGGGATCAGCGCCCGAATGCGCGCATCCCGCAAGAACAAGCCACCCCAGACCAAGACACCAACGGCGATCG
>CAYUZD010000153.1:0-7676 GCA_964449475.1 uncultured Nitrospirales bacterium | reverse complement strand
AAGTGGATCTGAACCTCGTGATGCACAGCACCGGGGCCATCATCGAGATACAAGGCACGGCGGAGCGCGAACCGTTCACACGCGCGCAACTCGACACGATGATCGACGTCGGCCGGGAGGGCATCGACCGGCTGTGCGCGCTGCAGCGGGAGGCGCTGGCGCGTGGGTAGGACGCTGCTGATCGGCTCGGGCAACCGCGACAAGGCGGCCGAGCTCGAGGCGCTGCTCGACGGGACGCCGTGGACGGTGAAGACGCTGGCGGACCTGCCTGCGGTCGAGGCACCGGACGAAACGGAGACGACGTTCGAGGGCAACGCGCTGCTCAAGGCGCGGTACTACGGGCGGCGATTCAGCCTCGCGTGCGTCGCGGACGACTCGGGCATTGAGGTCGACGCGCTCGACGGCGCGCCGGGCGTGTACTCCGCGCGTTATGCCGGCGACACCTGTACGTACGACGACAACAACCGCAAACTGCTGGCGGCGCTCGCGGGGTGCGACGACCGCCGGGCGCGGTTCGTGTGCTGCGCGGCGTTCGTCGATGTGGACGGCACGGAGCACATTATCCGCGGGACCTGCGAAGGGTTTGTGGCCGATGCGCCGCGCGGATCGAACGGGTTCGGCTACGACCCCGTCTTCGTTCCCAGCGGATTCGAGCAGACCTTCGGCGAACTGCATCCGCTCGTGAAGGCCGGCGTCAGCCATCGCGGCGAGGCGTTTCGCAAGATGGGGGAGTACCTCGCGGCGCGCATCGGCGTGTCGTGACCCGCGATGGAGATCCTGCCCGTCACGCCGGGAAACGTCGTTCGCGCGGCGGCTGCGTTGAAGGCCGGCGAGGTCGTGGCCTATCCGACTGAGACCGTGTACGGTCTCGGCGTCGATCCTTTGAACGATGCCGCATTGGACCGGCTGTTTGAGGTCAAGCAGCGCGACCCGGCGAATCCAGTCTTGTTGATTGTGTCGTCGCCGGCGCAGCTCGATGCGATATCCCCGGCGCTTTCCCCACGGGCGGCGCGCCTGGCGAATGCATTCTGGCCGGGTCCGCTGTCGATGCTGCTGCCGTGTCACGCGCGCGTGCCGGCGAGGGTACGCGGACCCGATGGGCGGATCTGCGTCCGGTGGACGTCGTCCTCGACGGCGCAGGCGCTTTGCCAGGCGTTTGGCGGGGCAGTCGTATCCACGTCGGCGAACTTGTCCGGCCGTCCACCGGCGACCCGCGCGGATGACGTGCCGCGCGACGGCGTGGCGCTTTGCCTGGACGGGGGCGAACTGCCGCCGGGGCCGGTGTCGACCGTCGTCGATCCGGAAACGGGCCGCGTACTTCGCGAGGGGGCGATCGGCGCCGAGGCGATCGCGCGGGTGCTTGGCGGCGATTGTGGATAGGACGGATGGGACGAATTGGACCTATAGGACCTATGATTCGACCGATGGATTCGTGACTGAGGACTTGAAGGTTCGGTATTGAATTGTGGTGGGTTGGATTTCCTGCGCGTATCCGCGGGGAATGTGCATGATTCGGCGTGGAATTGAGGCTTGGCTGCGATCGTCGTAGACTAGAGGTTGTTGCGAGGTGAAGAGACGGTTGCGGAAGCGAAATCGAATCGATCGGTTGATGAGATTGCTTCGTCGCAGACCCCGCTCCTCGCAATGACGAGGTTGAGAGTGCTGAAAGGGACGACATGGCCGCGTTGCGCGTAGCGTTGGGGAGCGATCACGCCGGGTACCAGGGCGATCGGCCGTACAAGCCGGAGCTGGTCGCGCATCTGGGCATCAAGGGCGCGGACGTGATCAATTGCGGCACCGACAGCGCAGAGTCGGTGGATTACCCGGACGTGGCGGAACGCGTGTGCGCGAAGGTGACTGGAGGCGAGGCGGATCTGGGCGTGCTCGTGTGCGGCACCGGGATCGGGATGAGCATGACGGCGAACCGCATCCGCGGCATTCGCGCGGCGGTGTGCACGTCGCCGCTGATGGCGAAACTTGCGCGGGAGCACAATCACGCAAACGTGTTGTGCATCGGCACCCGGCTGCTGACGATGGAGCAGTGCAAGGAAATCCTCGACGCGTTCATCGCGGAGCCGTGGAGCACGGACGAGCGGCACCGGCGCCGCGTGGAGAAGATCGAGAACGTCGGCGGGGAAGTGTTGCAGTGAAGGACACGTTGAAACCGGGGTTATTGCTCGAACACTCGCATTCGGTCACGGACGCGATGTCGCCGGCGCATATACCGGTGAAAGTGCTGTCAACGCCGTCGATGGTGCAGCTGATCGAAGCGACGTGTTTTGCGTGCGTGCAGCCGCATCTCGATGCGAACGAATCGACAGTGGGCACGCACATCTGCGTGAGCCACGCGGCGGCGGCGCGATCGGGCGAGACCGTGACCGTGAAGGTCGCGCTTCGCGAGATCAACAAGCGGCGGCTGAAATTCGACGTCGAGGTGACCGGACCGGCGGTGACGATCAGCTCGGGCACCCACGAGCGGGCCGTGATCGATCTGGACCGCATGCGCGGGCGTACGGCGGGCTAGCGGAACTCGAGCAACCCGGAGATTCGGCCGCCGAGGGCGTCGGCCATGGGCTGGGTCAGTTCAATTTTCGAGAGCACGATTTTCGTGATCGCGGTCAGCGGCGCGGCGAGCAACATGCCGATGGGCCCCCAGATCATGCCCCAGAAAATCAGCGCGAGCAGAATCACGACGGGGTGCAGATCCAGCGAATCGCCCATGAGTTTCGGTTCGATCAGGTTCCCGATCGTGAACTGAACGGCGCCCGGCACGAGAATGGCCAGTGCAAACGTCGTCATCGGCAGATCCGGGGTGAGCAGCAGCACCGGCACCGGCAACAGCGTGGCGATGATGGAGCCGATGCTCGGGATGAAATTGAGCATGAACGCGAGCGCGCCGAACGCGATGGCGTACGGAATGCCGAGCACGTTCAGCGCCGCGAACACGAGCACGCCGGTCACCGCGGACACGACCACCTTCGTGATCAGGTAACGCTTGACGCTGTGCTCGATCTCGCGCCCGAGACCGTCCGACGATTTGCGCGTGGCGCTGCGGCCTAGGAGCAGGAACACCACAAACAGCAGCACGAGAACACCCTGGGACGCAATCGTGGTCAACACGTCGGTCAGCCGCGTGAGGAACCATTCGAGCATGTCCTCGGGGAAGAGCGACATGGGGTCGAACTCGTCCCGCTTCTGCACGCCGAGGGATTCGAGCGGAAGTTTGTCCACGGCCTCGCGCAGCCGGGTCTCGAGTTCGGTCTGGAACCGGTCGGAATCGGCGGTGAGGCGCGTGACGGAGGTCACGGTGATGCCCGTGACGAGGCCGAGCACGGACACGGTGACGGCGAGCGTGATCACGAGCGCGACGATGCGCGGGATGCGGAGCAGGCGCGTCTGCGCGTCGAGGATGGGCGTGAGCATGAACGCGAGGAACACGGCGAGGATGAACGGAACCAGGACGGGCCGCAGGAGATACAACCCCATACCGATGGTGAACGCGGTGACGACGACCATGCAGACGGTCTGCACCTGCAACTCGGTGTAGTGTTTCGGGCGATCCATGCGTTCGCTCGCGGCGCCTCCCGTGTGGGATGATTGTACCGATTTGCGCCGCCCGCATACACTCGCCCGGCGTCCCCGGCGGCCCGATTCCAACCCAGGGAGAACATCGTGGACGATTTGACGCCACGCCAGGTGGTCGAAGAACTCGACAAGTACATCGTCGGCCAGAGCGAAGCGAAACGGAAGGTCGCGATTGCGCTGCGCAACCGCTGGCGGCGGCAACAGCTCGGCGACGACCTGCGACAGGAGGTCACGCCGAAGAACATCATTCTCATCGGCCCGACGGGCGTCGGCAAGACGGAAATCGCGCGCCGGCTCGCGCGGCTGGTGGACGCGCCGTTCGTTAAGGTGGAGGCGTCGAAGTTTACCGAGGTGGGGTATGTCGGGCGCGACTGCGAATCGATGATCCGCGATCTGACGGAAGTCGCGATCAACCTGGTGCGGCAGGAAATGCGCAAGGCGAACGAGGGTGTGGCCCGCGAGCGCGCGGAACGGCGGTTGCTGGACGTGCTGCTTCCTCCGAAGCCGAAGGCGACGATCGAGAAGGGGTTCAACCCGTTCGATCCGCGCGCCGGCGACGAAGCGCCTGTAGCACCGAAACCGGAACCGACCCCGGAAGAACGTGCGCGGGAGCTGATCCGCGAGAAGCTGGAGAAGGGCGAGCTGGAGCACCGCGAGATCGACGTCGAGGTGCGCGAATCGTCGCAGCCGGCCGTGATGCAGATGTTCACGAACACGGGGCTCGAGGAGATGGGCATCAACCTGCAGGAGATGATGAAGTCGATGTCGCCGCCGCGCCGCCGCCGCCGGAAGATGACGGTCGAGGCGGCGCGCCGCGTGCTCGAGGAGGAGGAACTCGAGGAACTGCTGGACATGGACAAGATCGTGACCGAGGCGGTCCGCCGGACGGAGGACGCGGGGATCGTATTCCTCGACGAGGTGGACAAGATTGCGGGAAAAGGATCGTCCCAGGGGCCGGACGTCTCGCGCGAGGGCGTGCAGCGCGACATCCTGCCGATTGTCGAGGGCAGCACGGTGACGACGAAGTACGGCCCGGTGCGCACGGATCACATCCTGTTCATCGCGGCGGGCGCCTTCCACATGACGAAGGTGTCGGACTTGATCCCGGAACTCCAAGGGAGATTTCCGATTCGCGTCGAGTTGGAAAGCCTGACGGAATCTGATTTCGCGCGCATTCTGCGCGAACCGAAGAACTCGCTCATTCGCCAATATCAGGGGCTGTTGCAGACGGACGGCGTTTCGGTCGAATTCACCGATGGCGCGATCGATGCGATGGCGCGCGTCTGCCGGGAGGTGAACGATGAGACCGAGAACATCGGCGCGCGCCGGCTGCACACGATCATGGAGTTCCTGCTCGAGGACCTGCTGTTCGAGGCGCCCAATCTTGCCGACGGGTCGAAGGTGACGGTTGATGCGGACCGGGTCCGCGAACGGCTCAAGGATTTGCGCGAGAAGCGGGACCTGAGCGGCTACATCCTCTAGCGCGATGGTACGTTTCCCTGAACTGGAGAGTCTCGGCGTGACACTGGCCGGGATGACGGACGCGTCCGACGGCGATTTTGCGCGTCCGGATGGGCGGCCTGAATCCGAAGTTTTCGCACTCGCGAATGTCCCGCGGCGTCCGGTGATTACGCTGCGCCAGGTACACGGTACGCGCGTCGAGACGGCCGGCGCCGAACGGGATATGGCGCAGTGCGAGGGGGACGGCCTATTGACGCGGGATGCCGGAATTGCGATTGGGGTCCGCGTTGCGGACTGCGTACCGGTGTTTCTGTTGGATCCCGACACCCGAACCGCGGGGATCGTTCATGCTGGCCGGCAGGGTACCTTCGACGGGATCGCCGAGGTCGCAGTTCGGGAGATGCAGCGGCGTTTCAGCGCTGTTCCAACCAGCCTCCATGCGGTCATCGGTCCTTCCGCGGGTCCCTGTTGCTACGAAGTCAGCGATGAGTTGGCGGATGCGTTTCGGGATCGTGGATATCCAGTTGCCGGACGAAGGCTCAACCTGTGGGCGGCGAACCAGATGCAGCTCGAACGCTGCGGGGTCCAATCCGGCCGGATCGCCGCGAGCGGCGTTTGCACGATCTGCTCGGGCCGTTATCACTCCTATCGGGCGACCGGTACGCCGTCTCGGAACTTGGCTGTAATCGCCTTGTAAATCGGGACACTTTTTACCGATTCCGCAGTTTGTGGCTTCGTGTACGGGTATTTCCTTGCGTACCATTTTCGCTGTGTGCTACCCTGTCCGTCGAAAGCTTGGGTGGCTTCCGGAAGAGTGGGTGTATACCCACTCTTTTTACTTGTGGGCGCGATCCGGCGGGTCATCCGCCCCGGTGTGTGAGTGGAACGGCAGGACATTGTTCGGCGTGCGTGGGCGGAGTTGGAAGGGCCTATCGCGGACGCCGGGTACGAGCTGATTGAGGTCGAGTTCGGACAGCATGGCGCGTCCGGGCTGCTGCGGATCTTTGTCGACCGAGAGGGAGGCGTGACGGTCGACGATTGCGCGGCGGTGTCCCGGGTGGTGAGCGCGCTGCTCGACGAGCGCGACTTTATCGAGACGCACTACACCTTGGAGGTGTCATCCCCGGGTATAGCGCGGCCGTTGAGGCGGCGGAAGGACTTCGAGCGGTACGCGGGCGAGGCGGTGAAGATCGCCACGGTGACGCCGATCGAGGGCCGGAAACGTTTCACGGGCGTGCTCCGCGGGATTGAAGACGGGTTGGTCGGAGTGGAAGTGGACGGTACGGAGTATCGGATTCACGTGGAAAACGTGAAGCACGCGAGTCTGGACCGGTGAGCCGCGCCAGCCGAAAAGGAGCGAACAGTGGACACCAATTTGCGCGTGATCCTGCAGCAACTGGAGGCGGAGAAGAGCGTCGACCGTTCGACGCTGATTGAGGCTATTCGCAGCGCCATCGAGAGCGCCGCGCGCAAAAGCATGACGCACGCCGCCGACGTGATTGTCGAGGTCGATCAGGACCGGATTGAGTTCAAGGTATTCGAGGTACGCAAGGTCGTCGATCACGTCGAGGACACGCGCTCGGAGATCTCGCTCCCCGAGGCGCAGAAGATGAACCCGGACGCGGTGGTGGGCGATCGCATCAAGTTCGCGACGCAGCCGGCGGACTTCGGCCGTATCGCGGCGCAGACGGCGAAACAGGTCATCATCCAGAAGATCAAGGACGCCGAGCGGGACAATATTTTCGAGGAATTCAAGGGCCGCGTGGGCGATCTCGTGACGGGCATCGTCAAGCGGACGCACCAGCGCAACGTCATCGTGATGATCGACAAGGCGGAAGCCATTATTCCGCCCGGCGAGCAGGCGGAGCGCGAAAACCTGCGTCCCGGCGACCGCGTGAAGGCCATTGTCGTGCGCGTCGAGAAATCGTCCCGGGGCGCGTCGGTGGTGCTGAGCCGCGCGACGCCGGAACTTGTCCGCAGGCTGTTCGAGAACGAGGTGCCGGAGATATTCGACGGCACGATCGTGATCCGCGCGATCGCGCGCGAGGCCGGCAGCCGCACGAAGGTGGCGGTGGCGTCCACGGATTCGAACGTGGACCCGGTCGGCGCGTGCGTGGGCATGAAGGGTTCGCGCGTGCGCGCGGTGGTCGAGGAGCTGTCCGGCGAGAAGATCGACATCGTGCGGTGGAGCGACGATCCGCTCGTGTTGTGCCGGAACTCGCTGAACCCGGCGGACATCATCGAGATGGCGCTCGACGACGAGACGAAGACCGTGCTGGTGACTGTGCCGCACGATCAGCTCTCGCTTGCGATTGGCAAAAAGGGACAAAACGCGCGACTCGCGTCGCGCTTGCTCGGGTGGAATATCGACATTCGCAGCGATCTCGAGTTGCGCGGCGAAGTCCCGGCGAAATCGAACGACTCGGTGCAATCGGGCATTACGGTGACGCCCGACGGCACGGAGGTGCCGGTCGATTTCAGCGGGCCGTCCCCGGAGTAAGCGGCGCGGAGCGGCGGGTAGGGCGTCCGCGCCGGCGGCTGGCGCGGGCTGGTGAAACGTTTTTGAAGGAGCGGCCAACGAAATGCAGACAGTAGCCTCGCTGACCGGGCGGCTCGACATGTCCGCCGAG
>CAYUZD010000152.1:0-7719 GCA_964449475.1 uncultured Nitrospirales bacterium | reverse complement strand
GGGCGGACGTGATCCTCGTCTCGACCCCGATCCGCTGGGGCGGCGCGAGCAGCCTTTACTACAAGATGGTCGAACGGATGAACTGCATCCAGAACCAGGAGACGATTCACGACAAGCACCTGCTGAAGAACAAGGTCGCGGGATTCATCATCACCGGCGGCCAGGACAACGTGCAGGCCGTCGCGGGCCAGATGCTCGGATTCTTCGCGGAGATCGGGTGCCAGTTCCCGCCGTTCCCCTACATCGCGCATTCGCGCGGGTGGAGCGCGGAGGACATGGAAAACAACATGCGGTACGTGCAGAAGTCGAAATTGCTGCACGAGGGCGCGGCGGAGTTGGCGGCACGCTGCGTCGAGACGGCGAAGGTGCTGCTCAGCGGCGGCGCGAGCACGTGTCCGCATGCGCGCGGCGGGCGCAAGGCGCACGAACTGGACACGCACGCGCAATTGGAACCCGCGGAGTGAAGGTCCAGGGCGATTTAGCCACAGATGGATGAGAATGAACACAGATTGTTGAGTTAGGGAAATGTGGCGAGCTCGCGAGTACCGGGGGCAACTGGAGGTTGAGATCCTTCGCGTTGCTCAGGATGACGCGAGTTGGGGAGAGGTGATGGCAGAACAAGTCTTTGTCACGCGCGGGTTATTGGGTAATGCGCTGCGGACGTTACAGGACGGCCTCGGCGCGGAGCGGGTGACCGTGTATCCGGAGGACCGCGTCATCGGCCGGGACGAACTGCTGCGCGGCGTGCGCGGGGCGACGGGCATCCTCAGCATGCTGACCGAACGGATTGACGCGGACGTGTTCGACGCGGCCGGGCCGCAACTGCGCGCGGTCGCGAATTTCGCCGTGGGGTACAACAACATCGACGTCGCCGAGGCCACGCGGCGGAAGGTCGCGGTCTGCAACACGCCGGACGTGCTCACGGAGACGACGGCCGACCTCGCGTTCGCGCTGATGCTGGGCGTCGCGCGGCGGTTCCGCGATTCGGAGGCCTACCTGCGCGAGGGCCGGTGGACCAGCTGGAGCCCGAGCCTGCTGCTGGGGCAGGACGTGCACGGCAAGACGCTCGGGGTCTTCGGGCTGGGACGGATCGGGCAGGCGGTGGCGCGGCGCGCGCGCGGGTTCGGGATGCGCGTGTTGTACTCGAACCGGAAACGCGCGGACGCGGGAACCGAGCGGGAGTTGGGCGCGGCGTTCGTGGACAAGGCAGGGCTGCTCGCCGAGTCGGACATCGTCTCGATCCATTGTCCGCTGACGGACGAGACCCGGCACGCGTTCGGCGCGGCGGAATTCCGCGCGATGAAGAAGACGGCCATTCTCGTGAACACCGCGCGTGGGCCGATCGTGGACGAGGCGGAACTCGCCGCGGCGCTCCAGCGCGGGGACATCTGGGGCGCGGGGATCGACGTGTTCGAGCGGGAACCCGCGATCGAGCCGGCACTGCTCGAGTGCAAAAACGCGCTGCTCCTGCCCCACATCGGCAGCGCGACGGGCGAGACCCGCGCGAAGATGGCGGAACTGGCGGCGGAGAACCTCGTCGCGTGCCTGACCGGCAAGCGCCCGCCGAATTGCGTCAACCCTGAGGTTCTGGGCGGCGCGTAACCGTAAGGTGGAAGCGGCGTCCCGCCGCTTCGCCCGCGCGGGCAGACGTCCACTTGAAAAACAAAGCGGCGGGACGCCGCTTCTACTCTGGCCGGTTTGAGTTACGGGCCCGGTCGTGATATAGCAGGGCGCCGATTGGGCGGCGGAAATTGGGCGGGAGAGGGCACTTTTCATGACTACATCCAAGTCTGGCGGCGATCCGAACGCGGGCGTGAAGGAACGCAAACTGTTCTGGGCGTGCTGGGTCGCACTGGTGGCGACGGCCTTCGTGTTCATCGTGCGGGCGCAGATCCTGAACGACTGGCGCGAAGAATTCAGCCTGACGAACACGGAACTCGGCGCGCTGGGCGGCGCGGGCCTCTGGCCGTTCGCGTTCACCATCGTATTGTTCAGCCTCATCATCGACAAGATCGGCTACGGCCGCGCGATGGCGTTCGCGTGGCTCTGTCACGCGGTCTCCGTCATCGTCACCGTGACCGCGAAGGACTACCGCATGCTCTACATCGGCACGATCATCGCCGCGCTCGGCAACGGCACGGTCGAGGCCGTGATCAATCCCGTCGTCGCCACGATGTTCAAGAACGAGAAGGTGAAGTGGCTGAACATTCTGCATGCCGGCTGGCCGGGCGGTCTTGTGGTCGGCGGGTTCTTCGCGCTCGCGATGGGCACGACGGACTGGCGCTGGAAGGTGGGCCTGTTGCTGATTCCGACGGTGATTTATGGCGTGATGCTGCTCGGCCAGAAGTTCCCGATCTCGGAGCGCGTGGCGGCGGGCGTGCCCTACCGCGACATGCTCAAGGAACTCGGCGCGATTGGGGCGCTGATCATCGTTGGCCTGATGGTGCGGCAGTTGGGCACCGACTTCGCGCTGAGCACGGGCGTTCAGATCGGCCTCATCGTCGTGATCGTCGGCGCGTACTTCGCCTATGTGCGGTCGCTCGGCCGTCCGCTGCTGATCATCCTGATGCTGATTATGTTGCCGCTCGCCACAACCGAGCTGGGCACCGACGGCTGGATTACCGACCTGTTGACCCCGACCGCCGCCGACATCGGCATCAACGCCGGCTGGGTTCTCATTTATACCTCCGCCATCATGATGATCCTGCGGTTCTCCGCGGGTCCGATCGTGCACCGGATTCAGCCGTTGGGCTTGCTCGCGGTCTCGGCCACGCTCGGCATCCTCGGGCTGACGTTCCTGTCGCGGACGGAGGGCGTGATGATCTTCGCCGCGGCGACGTTGTATGGCATGGGCAAGAGCTTCTTCTGGCCGACGACGCTGGGGATTGTGGCGGAACAGTTCCCGAAGGGCGGCGCGCTCACGCTGAACACGATCGCGGGTGTCGGGATGATCGGTGTCGGCATTGTCGGCAACGTGTTCATCGGCGCGATCCAGGACCGCGAGGTAGTCGCGAAACTCGAAGCGACGAGCCCGGAAATCCACGCGCAGGTGTTGGGCGACGAGAAGACCAGCGTGCTCGGCCAGTACCGCGCGGTGGATCCGTCGAAGGTCGAGGCGCTGCCGGAAGAGTCGAAGGCGATCGTGAACGAGGCGACGGCGACCGCCAAGAAGGACGCGCTCGGCACGATGGCGATTTTCCCGGGCGTCATGCTGGTCAGTTACCTGATCCTGATGGCGTACTTCCGGTCGCGCGGCGGGTACAAACCGGTGGACATCGCCGCGACACACTGACGTCGTGACCGGCCCGCGATCCATTGGCCGCGAAGCGCTGCGGTCTCTCGCCGTGGGCGCCGTAGTAGTTCTCATGCCCGTCGGCGCGCACGCCTTCGGTCCCGGCGCGGGTCAGGACAAGTCCGCCGAACTGTTCACCGTCGTGCTCTCGTTTCCGGTGATCACGCTCGCGGCGTCCGCGGGGGCCGTCGTCTTGGGCCGGCCCGCGGGCCGATCTCGAGCCATGCTTCGGGCGTTCGGGGGCGCCTTGCTTGGGTTGGTGATCACTTCCGTGCTGGCCGTCGTGTTGATGGCCAGCTCAACGCGGGACGCGGGTTTCGTCGCGACTTCAGTGCTGACGCTCGGCGCGATTCCCGCCGGGCTGATCGGACTGATCGTCGGCGGCTTGGTGTCGATGATGGAACGGCGGCAGCCGAAACCGTGACGCGCGGGATCGATTCGACTACCCGCCTAAGCTGAACTGCGCTTAGGCGTGGCACCCGTGGGGGAGCGTTTGGCATAATCGTGCGCTCTGTTCCCGACGAGGTGAATTCGTGTCCGTTCCGATGCTTTTTGTGATCAGTTCGCCGCGATCGGGCAGCACCATGCTCGAACGAATGCTCGAGTCGCATACGCAGATTCTCGGCGGGCCGGAGCCGCACCTGTTGACGCCGCTCGCGCACCTGGGCGTGTGGGACAAGGTGGACAAGGCGCCGTACGACCACGTGCTCGCGGCGGAGTCGCAGAAGCTGTTCATCGACCGGCTGCCGCGCAAGGACCAGGACTACTGGGACGCGTGCCGGGCGTATTGCGACGTGCTCTACGGCCGGCTGCTCGCGGGCAGTGGCAAATCGATCGTGCTCGACAAGACGCCCGCCTATGCGCTCGTGCTCCCGTTCATGATGAAGGTCTTTCCCGACGCGAAATACGTCGTGCTCACGCGGCACCCGCTCGCAACCTTTTCGAGCTACGCGAATTCGTTCTTCGACGGCGATTACGCGGCCGCGATGAACTACAACCCGCTCCTGCAGCGGTACGTGCCCGCGATGGCGAAATTCCTGCGCCAGCAGGAAGTGGCGAAGTGCCACGTGAAATACGAGGACCTCGTGAAGGACCCCGAGACGTGGATGGGCAAGATTTACGCGTACATCGGCGTGCCGTTCGAGAAGGACACGATCGACTACGGCGAGAAGGAGCGCGCGCCGGAGACCGCGAAGGGCCTCGGCGACCCGATCGGCGTCGCGCAGCATTCGCGGCCCACGACGGCGTCCATCAGCAAGTGGGTCGAGGAACTCGCGACCGACCCGGCGAAACGGCAGTTGATGGAGCAGACGATCGAGTCGCTCGATCCCACAGACTTGGAGACGCTCGGGTATCCCGCGGACACGATCTGGAAACCGCTCCAACAGGCGGCCGGCCAGACCATCACGCCGAAGAAACAGCCGATGTCGCGCTACCGCCTGCAGCGCAAGGCGATCGTGAAACTGCGCGCGTTGACGCAACGGAGCGGCGCGGTGCGCGGCCTGCTGAGAAAAGTCCGGCTGGTGACGGACGTGCTGTTGCGGGAGTGATCCTACAGGGTCAAGCAGACGCCGTTTGGCCCTGCCACACTCCGTGCATCAGAAATTCCCAATCGTGATCGTGACGATGCTGCCGGGGCCGCCTTCCTTCGACTCGACGTATTGCAGGATGCCGTCTTTCTTGAACGAGATGACGGTGTTGCCGTGCTGCTCCATGATCATGTCCTCCTCCCAGCCGTTCTCCGGGAAGTACTTCATGTAGTAGTCGAGAATGCGATTGACGCGCGAATCGGTCTCGCCCGTGATCTGGAACTGGTTCGTCGCGGCGTCGATGACGGTCGCCTCGGTGATCACCAGCCCGGGGTAGATGTGCACGAGCGCCGGCAACCCCTCGGGCAGGGCGACCTGCGGCGCCGGCTCGGTTTCCGCAGCGGACGCCGGGGCCGGAGCGGGCCCGGCGGGGACGGCGGCCTGCGGCGCGGGCGCTTCGGCGGTCGGAGCTTCGGCCGGCCGGGAACATCCGATCGATCCGATGATCACGGCGGGAAACAGTAATAGCGCAAGTCGATTCATGATTCACCTCGTTCGTTTGGATGTGGCGCGGGGAGTTGTGCCCGGCGCGCGGCTACCGGTTCACGTTCACACGTCGACGGCGCGGCCGGCGCGTGTGCCTACTCTAACACCTTCCGGCAGATTTCGTTCAGCATCCGGCCGTCGGCGAGATCGCCGAGTTCCTTCTTCATCGCCCCCGTAAGCTTCCCGGCGTGGTTCAGGTCCGGGTGCGCGGCGAGGAAATCGCGGACGCGCTTCTCGAGGTCCGCGGCGGAAAGTTGCCTCGGCAGAAATTCTTCGAGGACGGCAATCTCGGCCTCGGTCGCCGCGACTGAATCGGGCCGGTTCACCTGGCGAAACACTTCGATACTCTGCTGCCGCTTCTTGACCTCGGCGCGCAACACGGCGACGGCCGACTCCTCGGTGAGCGCGCCGGCGCCCTCCTTTTCCTTGAGCAGCAGTGCGCCCTTCGCGAGCCGCAGACTCTCCAGGCGCACCTGAAGGCGCTTCTTCGTCGCTTCCTTGATAGCGTCTTCGACTCGCTGCTTGATGCTGCTCATGAAGCGTCTCCTGCGGACCGTGTTCGCGGCGCGAGCACGCGCTTTTCTTTTTCTTTGCACAAACGATGCGCGCGAATTCTCCGGGTTCAGGGCCGGCACATCAAGAAACCCCAAAAAGACAGATAAAAGCAAAGGTCTTGGGCGCCGGCGCGCCCCTATCGTCGCCGTCATGTGGCGGACGACCCGCCGCGAACGGAGACCAAGGCATGACCCGCCCCTCGACCGCGCGCCGCATCGCGCCCGACTCCGGCCGCCTCGGCCGGGCGATTCCCCCGATAGTGCTCGAGTTCCTGTCCGCCGCGCGGCGGCCGTGGCACGAGGAACCGGAGGCCGTGCGCGCGGGCCTGTGCTGGGGCCGGAAGAAGGAGCGGCTGCTGGAGTGGGTCCGGGCGCAAATGCTGCTCCGGTTGACGGTGACCGAGCAGCACGCGATCGAACTGTATTACCTGCGCGGATTGAGCTACCGCGACACCGCGATGCTGCTCGACGTAAACCCGTCGTCGGTCTACCGATCGGTCGAGCGTGGCATACGTAAACTACGCGCCGCCGCGAAGGCCAACCCGCCCGAGGATTCGGTACGCAGACGGCGGCGCCGTCAGTAAGACGGCGGCAACGCAAACGAGACGACGATCAGTCGAGCGCGCCGCCCGCGCGCAGCGCGGTGCTGAACTTCACGAGCGTCGTCGTGAGGTCCCGCAGCCGATCCTCGACCGCGGTGTCGATGATATCGTCGCCGTCGAACGCGGTGTCCGCCGCGTACACGAATCGCGGCAGGATGACGGAGCGGAAGTCGAGCATCAGCATGCCGGCGAGGCCCATGGCGGCCATGTAGCTGCCCTGGCCGCCCGCGGCGCAGAGAAACCCGACCAGCTTGCGCGCCCACGCCTGGCCCGTGAGTTCGACGAGGTTCTTGGCCGACGCGCTGACGCCGTAGTTGTAGATCGGTGTCGCGAGCAGAACGCCCTCGGCCCGGGCAATCTTCTTGCCGATCTCCTGCACTTTGGGATCGGAGTAGCACCCGTCTCCGTCGCACGCGGGCAGATTCAGCGCGCGCAGATCGATGTACTCGACCGGCGCACGCAAATCGTTCATCAGAACTTCCGCGCGCCGCGCGAGGATGCGGCTCCGGCTCGCGGGATTCAGGCTCGTACTGATGATCAGGTAGGCCATCTAGCGGTCCATCCCGTTCGGCGCGTGAAGCACCGTATCGGCCGTAACCACCGCGTCCGTCAGGTCGACCGTGCTCGCCACAACGGCGCCGGGCATCACCACGCAGCGCTCGAGCCGGATCGGATGCTCGACGCGCGCGCCGTCTCCGAGAACACACTCGGCCAGCGTCGCGCCCGCGGCGATCTCGCAGCCCTCGCCCACGAGCGACGGCTTGCCCTGTTGCCGCAGGACATGGACGCAGCAATCGATGAGATCGCCGATGAACGTCACGTTCACGTCCCACTTTACCGCGCGCGCAATGCGCACGGGGTACCCGTAGTCGATGAGAATCTGGATGGAGTCCGTGAGCTCGTACTCGTCGCGCATCGCGGTGCGCGGCGTACGGCGGACGGCATCGAAGATGCGCTCGTCAAAGAGATAAATCCCGCATCCCTTGAGCCGGTTGGGCACGACCCGCGGCTTCTCAATCACGCGGCGGACGGCGCCAAAATCATCCAGGAGGACCGCAAAGTTCCGGCGAATGGCGGCGGGATCGGGTTCGTCCTTGACTGCAAGCACGGCGGCGGCGTTGGACTCGGCGTGGATCCGTGCCATCTGGGCGAGGTCGTCCACCTCGAAGAAGATGTCGCCAAGCATCAGCACGAAC
>CAYUZD010000151.1:0-7774 GCA_964449475.1 uncultured Nitrospirales bacterium | reverse complement strand
TCCTCGATGCGGTCCGCCGCCTCGCGCGTCCACTCCTCGAGCCGCGTGCGCGCCTGCTGCACGTCTCCGCGCTCGTTCGCAGCGCGGAGCTGTTCGGCAGTCTTTTCGCGCGCGCGATCCGCCGTACGCTTGAGGCTTTGTCCGGTCTCGCTCTCAGAGAACTGGCGCACGCGGCCCGCAATCTCCTTCGTGAGCACCTGCGCGTGCTGCGCCGGCCCGGTCAGATCCTCGCGCTGCTGGAACTCGTCGAACTTCTCCTGGATCGTCTTCCAGGCGCGCTCGAGTTCCCGCCGCACGTTTTGCAGCACCTCGTCGGACCGTACCCGCGCGGATTCCGTAGCCGAGAGCGCCTCGCCCTCGGGCTGCGCTCCGACAGCCGCGGACTCGCCGGCCGTGTTCCCGCAGTACGGGCACAGCCCCAGTTCGGCGCGATACCGGAACTCGCCGCACCCGCAATCCACGTGGCCCGCGTCGGCGAAGTCCTCGTGCAATCCACGTGCGTCGAGCGCCGCGAGGCACTTCTCGAGCCGGCGCGCCGCCACGTTGAACTCAGGATGCCGCTCCGCGACCCAGCCGTAAAGGTAGGCCGCCGTCGGGAGGTTGTTCGCGCGCTCGAAGCAGTACGCGAGCGTAAACACCGCCTCGTCGCGCGACTCCGGATCGCGCACGAGCGGCCAGAGCCGCTCACAGGCGTCGTACGCCAGACCACGCTTCGCGAGGTCAAGCGCTTGTCCAATGGTTTCGTCCGGTGTGTTCATGAATGGGTCACGGCAACGCGTAGCCATGAATTATAGCGCGTCGCTTGGGTATAGTACGCGCTTCATTTCGGGGAATCGGGCACCACCCGTCGGCTCATGAGCGAATCCGCATTCATTTCTACCGCGATCCCGTACGTAAACGCGCGGCCCCATATCGGCCACGCGTTCGAGTTTGTACAGACGGACGCCGTGGCGCGTTACCTGCGCCTCGCCGGGCGCGACGTGTACTTCCTGACCGGCGCCGACGAAAACTCGCTCAAAAACGTCCGCGCGGCCCAGGAGGAAGGCATCAGCACGCAGGCTCTGTGCGACCGGAACACCGAGTATTTCCGGTCGCTTCTGCCGGCCCTGAACATTTCGAACGACGAATTCATCCGCACCAGCGGCGACCTGCACAAGCGCGGCGCTCAGACCCTATGGAAGCGGACCGACCCGGCCGACCTCTACAAGAAACACTACACCGGCCTCTACTGCGTCGGCTGCGAGGATTTCTACTCGGAGAAGGACGCGCCGGACGGCAAGTGTCCCGACCACCTCACGTCGCTCGAGCGCATCGAGGAGGAAAACTACTTCTTTCGCCTCTCCCGGTTCCAGGACCGGCTCATCGAGTTGATCGAGTCGAACGCGCTGCGGATCGTGCCCGCGAGCAAGCGGAACGAGACCCTCGCGTTCGTCCGCGGCGGATTGATCGACTTCAGCGTCTCGCGCAGCCGGCGCCGCGCGGGCGACTGGGGCATCTCTGTGCCGGGCGACGCGGACCAGGTGATGTACGTCTGGTACGACGCGCTCGCGAATTACATCACGGCGCTCGACCTCGACGACGCGAGCGAGAAGTATCGCCGGTACTGGGTCAACGCGCCCACGCGCATCCACTGCATCGGCAAAGGCATCAACCGGTTCCACACCGTGTACTGGCCCGCAATGCTAATGTCTGCCGGGTTGCCGCTGCCGACGACCGTGTTCATCCACGGCTATCTCACGATGAACGGCCAGAAGATCTCCAAGTCGCTCGGAAACGTCATCGACCCGGTGTCGCAAGTGGAGAAGTTCGGCGCGGACGCCGTCCGCTATTTCCTACTGCGCGGGATTTCACCGACCGAGGACGGAGACTACTCCGAATCCCGATTCCGCGAACTGTACAACGCCGACCTCGCGAATAATCTCGGCAACCTCGCGCGGCGCATCGAGACCATCGGCGCCAAGGCCGCCCATGCGCCCAAACGACTCCCGGAACCGGACGCGCCTGCCGCATACCACGAGGCGATGGCGGAGTTCCGGTTTCAGGACGCCGCGATGACACTGCTCGCGCTGGCCTCCGATCTCAACCAGCGGATCGAAGCGGTCAAACCCTGGGAACTGCAGAAGCAGGGACGCGCCGCGGACCTCGCGGCGTTTCTCGACGAAATGATCGCGTCGCTGAGCGTGATCGCCCACTGGATCGAACCGTTCACGCCTGGGACCGCCGCCCGCCTAAAAGCCATGTTCCTACCTGACAGGCCCATCGAACGCGGGGATCCCCTCTTTCCACGGCTCGAATAGACGGGAATCGGTCTATTTCTGACCGTTTCGGGCTGAATATCGGTCAATGCCGTTCGTCTAATTCGCAGGAATCGAACGCGATTCGGCCCTGGGCATGGTGTAGTCCGCGGACCGGTCGCCAACGAGGAGTGCAGGACATGAATCATCTCGCGAAGACGATTGCGCTGGCCTGTGTGGCCGCGTTCGGGATTGGCTGCGCGACGCCCGCGCAGCGCGGCGCCGTGACCGGTGGCGCGATTGGCGCGGGCTTGGGCGCGATTATCGGCGGCGCATCCGGCGCGCCGGGTGTCGGCGCAGCGATCGGCGCCGGCGTGGGCGCCGCGACCGGTGCAGTAGTTGGTGACGCGGTGGATCACGACCGCTACGGCAACTCGCCGCACTACCATACGCCTGGCGGCGGCACGTACGTCTACCAAGAGCGCGTCGTCGCTTCTCCGCCTCCTGCGCCCGCTCCGCGGACCTTTTCGCGATCCTACCGGGTCGACGAAGGCCACTACGAAGTGCGTTTGGTCCGCGCGCCGTCCGGGGAATACTATGAGGAACGGGTCTGGGTGCCGCATCGCTGACGGAGTTCTTGGCAGGGCGTGACGCGTTCCATCATCGACAAGAAGAGATACCAATCGCGCTGGCGGCTGGCGGGCACGATCTCGCTGGCCGCCGCCGCTCTTTTGGCGGCCGGCTCGGTGTGGTCGGGCATCCTGCGCGACACGGCGGTCCACACGGTGCGCGTCTTCGCGGGCCGGGTGCCGGAAGGCGTGGAGGCGAATTCGGGCCTCGTCGTCTGCGTGCTCTACTGGACCGCGTTCCTCGTATCCCTCGGCGCGGCCTTCTATCTCGCCTTCCTCGACATGCGCTACATCCGGCTCCAGTACGCGCTTGAGCAACAAAAACTGTTCAAGGAAAGCCTCGGCGACGAATATTCCGCCGCCCTGCTCGACAAACGCCGCCGCCAGTAGCCCCTCGCGACGGGCTGAACTCGCCGCCGGGCAGTTGGTATGATGCAACGGATCGGCGGATCCATGCTGCGCCCTGCCGGAAGGAGTTGTTCTGATGAAGCACGGCCACATCGTCGGCATCCTGGGATTAGTGGCGCTCGCTGCCTGCTCGAAGCCGGAGGCGGCCCCGGGCGACAGGCCGAGCGCCGCCGCGCGGCCCGTGAGCAACGCGCCGCTGACCGAGTTGGAGACCAAGTACAACATCGGCGACGTGGACTACGCGTTCAAACTGATCACCCAGTTGGCCGAGGAAAGCCGCATCGGCAACGTCGCCTACACGGAGAGTGAAACCAAGCGCGGCGAACTCGCGATGGCCGAGGCGACCGTCAGGAAACCGTATCCGACCAGCCTGTGGATCACCGCGACGGCGAGGACACCGGTCGGGCTGCGGCAAACGGACGCCGTCCTCGTGCATCAGAAGGTGTATATCGACGGCCGCCCGGACCCGATCGCTGAACAGTCGTTCGTGTGGACGCATCGCGACGGCGCGCACAACCCCAATGTGATCAAGGTCGACCTGACGCCACATCTGGACGCCGTATCCGAATCGGTGCTCTTGTATTCGCGCGCGCAAATCATCTGGTTCCCGGACCGTTCGACGGATTCCGTCGCGCTCACCGAAGAGCCGTTAACGCCCCAACACGCGATCGAAAAAATCAGCAACACGCTTCGCATCACGTTCAACTGAACCGGTCCGCCGCGAGGAGAACGGCCATCAACATCGTATTGATCAGCGCACACCCCGACGACGCGGAAATCAAGGCCGGCGGCACGATGGCCAAATGGCGCAGGGCCGGATTCAACGTACACATAGTATGCATGACCAACGGCGACGCCGGTCACCAGACGATGGGACGCACCGAGCTCGCGGCGCGCCGCAAGCGCGAAGCCGCCAACGCCGCGGCCGTGATCGGCGCGGAATCCATCGTGCTCGACAATCACGACGGCGAACTCCTGGCGACGCTCGAGGTCCGCAAACAGGTCATCTCGGTCATCCGCAAGTTCAAGGCCGACGTCGTCGTGACGCACCGGATAAACGATTACCACCCCGACCATCGTTACACCGCGCAACTCGTGCAAGATGCAGCGTACATGGTGACCGTACCGCACGTCGTCGAGGACGTTCCGTCGCGGCGTAAGAACCCGGTGTTTCTGTACTACCTGGACCAGTTCGAGCGGCCCGCCCCGTCGCGGGCGGACATAGGGGTCGCGATCGACGACGTCATGGACGCGAAGTGGGCCATGCTGCACCGGATGGAATCGCAGTTTTACGAGTGGATGGCGTGGCACGACGACATTCTCGACTCGGTGCCACAAGGCGAATCCGCGCGAATGAAGTGGCTGCGCAAAACGTGGGGCCCGCGGTTCCGCCTGCATACGAAGCGCGCGGAGAAGGGCCTGCGGCGCTGGTACGGAAAGAGCGCCGCGTCCAAGGTCGAGTACGCCGAGGGGTTCGAGGTGTCTGAGTACGGCCGCCAGCCGGACGAGAAGGAACTCGCGCAGATTTTCCCGTTCCTCGGATCCAAGAAGCGCCGCAAATCGAAGAAGAAGTAACGGATGATCTCCGCATGGCGATATCGTGCTCTCGCACTCGCCGCGGTGTGGTGCGCCGCCGCCTCGGCCATCGCGCAGAGCCCACCGACAATTATCGAGAGTGAAGGTGAGGCGACTGTCTCGGTTGTCCCGGACGAAGCCGGTTTCAGGTTCACTCGCCGGTTCACCGGACCGACCATGCTGGATGCGATGAAACAGGTCCGTGCGTTCGAGCGGGTCATCGCGCAGGGGGTGACGGATCTCGATATCGCGGGATGCCGTCAGGAACCCGCGAGCGTGTCCGCCGCGCAGCGCCCCATCGCGCTCGACGCCGCGGTCGAACTGTGGGTTCCGATTGCCCCCGCGGACCCGGCCACTGCGAGCGCCGATGCGCTGATTGAAATCGCAGAGCGCGTCCGTAAACTCGGCGTGGCGGCGTCGGCCGAGGTCTCGTTCGCGGGATTCGCCGTGCGCGATCGCGAACCCCTGGAACAGGAAGCGGTCGAACGGGCGGCCGAAGACGCGCTTTACCTCGCGGACGTGGCTGGCGCGCTCGCGCAAAGGCACGTGGTGGACGTCGAACGGCTGACCATCGTCGAGACCGCCTGGGAAGGCGTCACCGCACCGGCGAACGGCAACATGCCCGTCCCGCCCAACGTCGCGTGCCGCGCGCGCATCCGCATCGAGTACCGGTACGAATCCGGAGAACGGCGTTAGGCCAGCGTCAATCCGGTATCGAGCGGGATCCGCACTTCGACGGTGTCGGGGCGGACTTCTATGCTGCCTCGGTGATGCCGCGCATGTTCCCGGGCCTCGGCCAGCGGATCGGTGTCGCCAATCGTGGCGACTGCGGCGGGTCCCTTGACGCGGAGTATCGCGGTCTTGTCCTGAATTTGGAGTTCGACGCGCACGGATTCCGCCTGTCCCGCATCGCCGGCGCGATCGAACACAAACCAGAACACGTGGGCGAACAGACGAGCCAGCCGCGCGTGGACTCCGGCGATTTGCACGGGTGCTTTCGGAATCGTCACGTCGATCCGCAATCCGCGCCGATCGCGCTCGCGATCGAAGAGCGCGAGCGCATCGCGGAGGCACGCCGCCAAATCCACCGGCTGGACCGTGGATTCGTCGCGCCCGGCGATCGTTGACAACGTGTCCACCACGCGCGATGCGCGGTTGACCGCCGCGACGATTTCACTGAGCATATCCTTGTGCGCAGCGTTGTCCTTCAGATCGAGCGCAAGCAGTTCAGCGTAGGCCATAATCGCGCCAAGCTGATTGTTCACGTCATGGACGGCATCGCGCACGAAACGTCCGGCGAGCGCCCAGTGGCGCGCGCGGAGTGCCGGGTCAGACGGTTGCGGGTCGGCCATGGGATCGAGCCTAGCGCAGCGTCGCGGCCCATTTCATCCCAGAACAGGGACTATTTGCCGAACTTTTCGACGACCGCGTTGCCGAATTCGCTGCATTTGAGCAGTTTCGCCCCCTCCATCAGACGGTGGAAGTCGTAGGTCACCGTCTTCGCACGGAAGGTATCGATGAGTCCTTTGGTGATGGTGTCGGCCACTTCCTGCCAACCCATGTACTCGAACATCATCACACCGGAGAGGATCACACTGCAGGGATTGACCTTGTCGAGGTTCGCGTACTTCGGCGCCGTGCCGTGGGTCGCCTCGAACACGGCGACGCCCGTCTCGAAGTTGATGTTCGCGCCCGGCGCGATACCGATGCCGCCCACCTGGGCGGCGAGCGCGTCGCTGGCGTAGTCGCCGTTGAGGTTGAGCGTCGCAACCACATCGAAGTCCTTCGGGCGCGTCAGCGTCTGCTGCAGGAAGATGTCCGCGATCACGTCTTTGACGAGCAGCTTGTTGCCGGGGTCGCCGTTGCAGTCGTCCCAGCCGACCGCTACGTCCGCGAACTCTTCCTTGATCAGTTCGTAGCCCCATTTCATGAAGGCGCCCTCGGTGTACTTCATGATATTGCCCTTGTGCACGAGGGTCACGGACTTGCGCTTGTGCTCGAGCGCATACTTGATCGCCGCGCGGATCAGACGCTTCGATCCGGTTTTGCTCATGCCCTTGATGCCGACGCCCGAATCCTCCGGAATGCTCCAGTTGAACTCGGAATTGAGATACTGGATGAGCTTCTTCGCTTCCGGTGTGCCTTCCTTCACTTCTTGGCCGGCGTACACGTCCTCGATGTTCTCGCGGAAGATCACCATGTCCACGTCTTCGGGCCGCTTGACCGGGCTCGGGACGTTTTCAAAGTGGCGCACAGGCCGGATGCAGGCGAAAAGATTGAGCTGCTGGCGCAACGCGACGTTGAGACTGCGAAAACCGCCGCCCACCGGCGTCGTCAGCGGACCCTTGATCGCGATGCCGAACTCCACGATCGCATCGAGCGTCTCGTCCGGGAAAAAGTCACCGGTAACCTTCGACGCCTTCTCCCCCGCGTACAACTCCATCCACGCCACTTCACGCTTGCCGCCGTAACAATGCTTCACCGCGGAATTGAAGACGTGGCTCGACGCGCGCCAGATGTCGGGGCCGATGCCGTCGCCTTCGATGAAGCCGACGATCGGCCGGTCGGGCGTGGCGAGCGAGCCATCGGCGCGCCGGGCAATCTTGTCGCCCTTCGGAACCTTCACGAACTTGTAATTGGCCATCGAACCTCCCATTCCGTGCCGGCGCTACAGGTGTACAAGGCGGACTTGCCGCACATTTTCCAGCGCCCGAATCTTCTTGAGGGTGTCCTCGTTCAGCGGGGCGTCGAGGTTGATCAAGGTGGACGCCATCCCGCCCGGCTTGTCGCGTCCCAGTGTCAGGTTGGCGATGTTCACGCCCGATTCGCCGATGATCGTCGTGACCCGTCCTAACACCAACGGCTTGTCGTTATTCATGCAGATGACCATCCACCCCTTCGGCACCGCGTCCATCCGGACGTGATCGA
>CAYUZD010000150.1:0-7794 GCA_964449475.1 uncultured Nitrospirales bacterium | reverse complement strand
CAGCATTGCGCGATCTGCCACGGCGAGCGGCTCGAGGGCAAGGACCTCGCGCCGGCGCTCACGGGGCAGCGGTTCGACAACATCTGGCGCGGGCAGACGGCGGACACGTTCGCGTATCACCTGCGGCGGATGCCGCCGGAACCGGTCGCGACGCCGGGCAGCCTTGGCGACGAGACGTATGCGAACGTGCTCGCGTACATCCTGCTGTACAACGGCGTGCAGCCGGGCGAGACGGCGCTGCCGGCGGACATCGCGTCGCTGGCGAAACTGACGCTGCCGACGCTGGACGGGAAGGTGCCCGATCCGGATGCGCCGGTCATCGCGTCCCCGGCGGATTCGACGCTGCTCACGGGCCTTGCCGAAGTGAGCGGCGACGCGCTCGCGAATCCGGCGGACGGCGACTGGCTGCAATGGGGCCGGACGTACACGGGGATCAATTTCAGCCCACTGGCGCGCATCGATCGCGAGACCGTGAAGGAATTGCGCCCGGCGTGGCGCGCGCCGTTGCGCGGCGGGCTCAGCATGCCGTCGCCGCTCGTGCACGGCGGCGTGATGTTCCTGCAGACGTTCCCCGACACGATCCTCGCGCTCGACGCGTCGAACGGCAAGGTCCTCTGGCGCCACCAGTACAAGCCTAAGTCCGGCTCGAGCCAGAAGATGGGCCTCGCGCTCAGCGGCGACAAGGTCATCGTGCCCACGTCGGACCTGCACGTCATCGCGCTGAACGCACGGACCGGCGAGACGATCTGGGACCACGAGATCGCGGTCGAGGACCCGGCGGTCCGCTCGCGGTACCAGTTGCGCAGCGCGCCGCTGGTCGTGGGCGATAAGGTGATCCAGGGCGTCACATCGAGCTTCGTGCCGCGCGGCGGGTTCATTGTCGGGCTGGACATCGACTCGGGCGAGCAACTCTGGCGGTTCAACACGATCGCGCGGCCCGGCGAACCGTTCGGCGAGACGTGGAACGGCCTGCCGCTCGACAAACGCAGCGGCGGGTCCGTCTGGCACCAGGGGACGTATGACCCCGAGCTGAACCTTGTCTACTTCGGCGTCGCGCCGACCTACGACACCGGCCCGCTGTTGCACCCGATCGACGACGACACGGTGAGCCGCGAGGCGCTGTACACGAACTGCACGATCGCGCTGAACCCGGACACGGGAGAACTCGTCTGGCACTACCAGCACATGCCGAACGACCAGTGGGACCTCGACTGGGTGTTCGAGCGGCAGATCGCCAAACTGCCCATCGGCGGCGAGACGCGCAAGGTCGTCATGAATACCGGCAAGATGGCCGTTGTCGATGCGCTCGACGCCGCGACGGGCGAGTACCTGTTCTCGATCGATTCCGGCGTGCAGAACGTCATCACGCAGATCGATCCCCTGACCGGCGCGAAGACGATCGACCCGGAGAAACTGCCCGACCCGGACCGGCCGTGCGTCATCTGCCCGAGCGCGTTCGGCGCGCGCGCATGGCCGTTGACGTCGTACAACCCGGCCACGAAGCTGCTTTACCTTCCGATCACGGAATGGTGCATGCAGTTCGGGTCCGAGGGCGTCCGGCTGCTCACGTCCGGCGTCAACATTTCATCCGCGGAGCACCCCGGCAACGCGGACGGCATGCTCGGCCGGCTCCAGGCGCTCGATCTCGGCAAGCAGGAGATCGCGTGGGTCCAAGAGTTGCGCGCGCCGGTGACCACGTCCGCGCTGGCGACCGCGGGCGGCGTCGTGTTCGCGGGCGACCTCGATCCCGCGTTGAAGGCGTTCGACGATCGGACCGGCGAACTGCTCTGGGAGGCGAAACTAGACAATCTGCCGACGTCGAACCTCGTCACATACACCGTCGGCGAGACACAGTACGTCGCGGTCGTCGTGGGCATGAACAACTTCCACGTCCGCGAGTTGAACCAGGCCTACGGTGAATTCCGAGGGACCCACAGTGACGTCGCCGCGCAGGACCCGGTCACGGGCGGCGCCGCGGTGTGGGTGTTTGGATACTAGGGCGGACGTAGCGAGCTGGGGGACAGACGCTCTTCGGCCAGTCGCGCTTGCGGCCCGTGCGTGGAGCTCAATCTGCTAGATCTGTGCGCATTTTTTGCCGGTCTTGCGCTAGTGCCAGAAGTCGCGAACAATTCGAAAATGGTCGACTTTGGACCACCGATTAGCCGGATCCGCTGACGCGTAAACTGTAACCTCCTACCGACTAAACGGTAATTATTAGTACTATTTGCTTTTCCCGATCCATCAAATTTATAGTACTAAAGTCTTCTTTATCACTTTTGGCAGGATGCCCATGAGCGCAAAGTACCCAATCCTCGAAAGTCTGGGCGAAGGTGCCATGGGGAAGGTATATAAGGTCCAGGATCCGAACCTCTCCCGCTTTGTCGCCATGAAGGTTCTCAAGCCCGAGCTGGCGTCGAACCCGAAAGTCCTCGAACGCTTCAAGCGCGAAGCCGTCATCGCCGCCCAGTTGAACCATCCGAACATTGTGACGCTGTTCGGGATGGAACCGCACGAAGACACGTACTGCATCCTGATGGAGTACGTGCAGGGCATGTCGCTGGCGCGGCTTATCTCGCGCATGGGACGGCAACGGCCGCACACGGCGGTTGATCTAGTTCGTCAGGCGGCGCTTGCGCTGACCGAAGCGCACGCCAAGGGCACCGTCCACCGCGATATCAAGCCCCACAACATCATGATCACGGAAAAGGGGCTGATCAAGGTAGCGGACTTCGGACTGGCCAAGGCGCTCTACGAAGATTCCGATCTCACGGCGCATGGGAGCGCCGTTGGTACTCCTCGATACATGTCGCCGGAACAGGTCACCGGCGGGCCGCTGACGTTCCACACGGACATTTATTCGCTCGGCGTCGTCTTGTACGAATTGATAACGGGCAAGCCGGCGTACACGGATCCCGATCCGCTCGTGATCATGCGCAAGATCGCCGACGAGCCGTTCCCCGACATCCGTCGCGTGACGGAAAAGCTCGATCCGTCCATTTGCAAGATCATCGCGAAGATGACGATGCGGAACCCGCTCGATCGCTACGCATCGGCGGACCGTCTCGCGGGCGATCTCAAGGCCTTCCTCAGCCGGGGCGTCGCGCCCATCGCCGATCTCGTCACGCTGCGCACGGAAGACGCGCCGGACCCGGGCCGGACCAAGGGACCCGTCACCGCGTCCTATCTGGTGAAGGGGAACGAACTCGATTTCGCCATCCATCATGTGCATTCCGACGAGACCTGGGCCGAGTGGATCGCCAGCCAGTTGAAGGAGGCGGGGTACACCGCGGAACTTCAGGTCTGGGACTTCAAAAAGATCCACTATTCCATGCGGGAACTAAACAAACACACCGAACGGCGCACGTGCGTCATATCGGTGGTGTCTCCCACCTATCTGCGCGCGCTCCACCACGATCAGGAATGGAGCCTGGCGTTCAGTCAGGGCCAAATCACGACCCAGCCGATCGTCGTAAAGCAGTGTTTCCTCGGGTCCACCTTCCGCACCGTGGACTACCTGGACTTCTGCGAACTGTCGATGGCGGAAGCGAAGAAACTATTGTTGGATGAGGCCGTCGAACTGCGCGGGTTGCCCAGCGGCAATGCGGGCAAGGCGCTTGAGCACATGCTCGAGAGCATGTCCTCGACCAAGCTCAAGCACACCATCTATTCCGTCCCGCAAGAACAGCCCGAGCATTTCACCGGCCGCTCGAACGAGTTGAACCTGATCTACGACGCGCTTACCGACAAGGGCGGCGTCGCGACGGTCGTGCAGTCGGACGAGAATGAAATCGGCGTAGGCCTCTCGACCCTTGCCGCAGAGTACGCGCACATCAACCGCGCGAATTACGCGCTGGTCTGGTGGGTGAGGGCGCAGCGTCATGAGACCCTGATCGCCGACTTCACGGCGATCGCCGCGGAGATTGGGCTGCCGGAAAAGTCGGCGCCGAGGACATCGCTCCAGTCCAAGGCCGTCAAGCACTGGCTGGCGAACAACGATAGCTGGCTGATCATTTTCGACGGCGCGCGCAACGTCCAGGGACTTGCGCCGCTCCTCCCGAAACGAATTCGGGGGCACGTCATCATCACCTCACCGGACAAGAAGTGGCCGCCGTCCACCAATCCGATCGTTCTGGGGCCGCTGGAACGCTCGGAATCGGTCAGTTATCTGTTCAACTCGACTCAACAGCGGAACGAAGGCGCCGCGGCGGCCCTGGGCAGCACACTCGCGGATACGCCGTTGGCGCTCCGGCTTGCGTCGGCGTACGTCTGCGCGACGAAGTGTTCGCTCGACCAGTACATCGAGCGTTTCCTCGAGCGCCACAAGGCCCTCTGGGGCTTCCACAATCCGCCGCGGGATTCGCGCGGCGCGGTGACGACGGCGCTCAGCCTCTGCGTCCAGCAGGTGATCGCCGACTCGCCGGGAGCCTACGGCCTGCTCAAAGTCTGCGCATACTTCAGCCCGCACCGGATTCCGCTTGCGCGTCTCTGTTCGAGTTCGAAGGTCTTCCCGAAACCTCTGATGAAGACCCTGCAGAACAGCGCGAAACTTCAGGAAGCGGTCGGGCTGCTTCGCCAGTACGGGCTCGTTGAAGAATCGGACGACCTCCTCTCGATGCACCCCGCGATTCAGCAGATTCTGACGGCATGGAACGAAGCCGACATCGCTAAGATCGACGACGACAAGCGCGCCGGAATGATCGAGTACCTGAAGGTCGGCGGCTCGAAGTGGGTGAAGAACGACGCGTGGTTCCAATCTGCGCTCGATTTTATCAAGGAGAACCTTCCGGAGGACGCGCGCCGCAGCGACAAGTGGCCGGATTTCGAGCGCCTCTACTTCCATGCCCGCATCGCCGTGAAGCATGCCGAGCGCTTGCAGTTCCAGCCACGCATGCAGGCGGAAATCTATGAGCGCATCGCCCGCTATCAAGTGGGCCGGCTGGACCACGAGCGTGCCGTGCGGTGTCTCAAGAAGTCGATTGCGGCAAGACAATTGGCCGACGGCGACAAACACGCCGATATTGGCCGCGTCTACCGGGAATTGGCGCATACGTACCGGTCCCAGGGCAGCCTGGACGAGGCGCGAGTGAGCTATGAGTCCGCGCTGGAAATCGGCCGCCACAACCACCGCGGCGCCCACAAGAGCATTGCGGACGCCCATTTCTCGCTCGGCAGCCTGTGCATGGAGCTCGGCGACTACGCGCGTGCGCGCCAGCATTACACCGACGCGCTGCAGATGGACTCCAAACTCGAAGGCGAGATCAGCGAAGACGTGGGCCGCGACTACACCTATCTCGGCCTGGTATCGCAGCAGTTGGGCGATCTCACGGCGTCCTGGGAGCACTACCGGAAGGCGCTTGAGATTTGCGAAAAGGTGTTCGGCGAGAGCCACGAGCGGGTGTCCGCCGCGGTGAAGAACCTCGCGGGACTCATGCAGAAGATGGGCGATCTCACAAACGCCCGCAACAATTACAAGCGCGCCATCGTCATTGACACGGCGCTCCACGGCGAGAACCATCCCGACGTTGCGCAGGATTACAACAACCTCGGCATCGTCGAAGAAAACCTCGGCATGCAACAGGGCGCGCTCGAGTATTACGCCAAGGCGCTCCGCATCAACACGGCGGTCTACGGCGAAGGCCACATCAAGGTGGCGATCAACAAGAACAATATTGCCAACATCCTTCGTACTCAGGGCAAACTCAAACAGGCTAACGAGTATTACCAGGCCTCGTACGTCATCTTTCTGAAGAACCTTGGTGCAGGCCACGAACACACGCGCACCGCCGCCCGCAATATCGAAAAAATCACCGGGGCCGCACCGAAGGTAGCGCCCTAGAGCGCGTCTAGAAACCCCGTGTTCCCGATCCGGGAGGGTCGCGCGACCGCGGCGCATAGAGTGAATCGTCGCTCCCGACGGGACTCAATCCTCCCCAAGTGGCTACTGAATAGCCAAATTTGTTCTATCGGGCCGCGGTCCGGGGATTGGGGCCGGTGACCGCGAGGACGGCGCGGGGAACGACTTCGAGCGTGGCGGGCAGAAAGCCGGTGGTCTCGCCGTCGGGGCCGGGGCGGACGGGTTGCGCGCACGTAACGCGGACGCGGCGTGCGCGGAGGTAGCGCACGGCGGGGTGGCGGTCCTGCGTGCCGCGGTACATCCTCGGGATGTTGAGCAGTGAGGCGATGGGGCCCAGTTGGCCAATGAGGTAGACCTCGAACAGGCCGTTGTCGAGTTGCCCGCGCGGCGCGACGTGCATGCCGCCGCCGTCGTAGAACCCCTTGGCGACGATGACTTCGAGGTAGCGACCGGTGAACGTCTCGCCATCGACGTCGACCGTCATCTCCAGTTCCTTGTATGCGAGCCGCGCGGTGACGACGCCGAGCACGAACGTGAGGAACCCGCCTAGCGCCTTGCTGCGGCGGTTCACGTGTTCATTCACGAGGCTGCCGAGGCCGATGTGGACGGCGGTGTTGAAATAGCGCAGCATCGGGGCGCCGTCGTCCCCGACCGACTCGAGCCGACCGACGTCGATCGGGACTACGCGCGGGGAATCGAGCAACGCGATCGCGTCGTCCAGCGAACCCAAGCCGTAGGTCTTGCGCAGGTCGGATGCCGTGCCGATCGGCAGCAGCGCGAGCGACGCGGCGGGGTTGATGGGAGAGAGGCCGTCGAAGAACCCGTTGATGACCTCGAAGTTCGTGCCGTCGCCGCCGGCGCTGATGACGCGGTCAAACCCGCCGCGTAGCGCCGCGCGCGTGAGTTCCGCGCCGTGGCCTGGGCCTTCCGTGCGGAAGACAGCGTAGTCGCCGAGGAGCTGCGCGATGCGCGGTTCGAGACGTTGCCACTGGCGCTCGCCGCGGCCGTTGCCGGAGCGCGGGTTGAGGATGACGGCGTAGCGTCTGGGGCGATGTTCGACGAAGGGCGGCGCGATCGGCTCAGACGCGGACATCGGAGCCAAGCCCCAATCTGTCCTTGTGCCGCGCGAGTACGGGGTCGAGGTGCTCCGCGCAGAATTCGATCACCTGGTCCGGCGCGCGGCCGATGAACTCGCGCAGGTCGAGCACGGCGTCGATCTCCGCACGCGACATCCCGATCGCCTCATCGCGTGCGAGGCGATCGAGCAGGTCGTTGTCTCCGCCTTCGTTCTTCACAACCGCGGCAGCGGCCTGCGAATGCCGGCGGATGACCTCGTGCAGCACCTGGCGGTCGCCGCCCTTGCGCACGCACGCCATCAGAATGTTTTCCGTCGCCATGAACGGCAGCTCGGCCATCACCCGGCGCTCGATCATCTTCGGGTAGACCGCGGGCCGCTCCATGACGTTGAGATAGAGATTGAGCACTGCGTCGGCCGCAAGGAACGACTCGGGTAGGCTGATGCGGCGGATCGCGGAGTCGTCCAGCGTCCGCTCGAACCATTGTGTGCCGGCGGTGAACAGGCCGTGCAACGGCGCCGTCATCAGGTAGCGCGCAATCGCGCACGCGCGCTCGCAGCGCATCGGGTTGCGCTTGTACGCCATCGCGGAACTGCCGATCTGGTCCGCCTCGAACGGTTCCTCGATTTCCTTGAGGTTCTGTAAGAGCCGCATGTCCGAGCCGAATTTGTGGACGCTCTCGCCGACGCCCGCGAGCGCTTGCAGGACCTGAGTATCGACCTTGCGCGAATAGGTCTGGCCGGTGACGGGGTAGGACGCGTCGAACCCGAGCTTGCGCGCGACGAGTTCGTCGAGCTTGCGGACCTTGCCGCCGTCGTTGTCGAACAGCGCCATGAACGACGCCTGCGTGCCGGTCGTGCCCTT
>CAYUZD010000149.1:2219-7830 GCA_964449475.1 uncultured Nitrospirales bacterium | reverse complement strand
ACTTGCCCCAGCCGCGCGCGACGAGCGCCGCGTGGCTCGTCATGCCGCCCTTGGCCGTGAGAATCGCCTGCGCGACGTGCATGCCGTGAACGTCCTCGGGCGAGGTTTCGTTGCGCACGAGCACGACTTTCTTGCCGTCCTTCGCGAACCGTTCGGCATCGTCCGCCGTGAACGCGATCTGGCCGACGCCGCCGCCCGGGCCCGCGGGCAGCCCGCTCGCGAGGAAGGGCGCGGCCTTCTCCAAGGCGGGATCGAGCATCGGGTGGAGCAGTTCATCGAGCTGTGCGGGGTTGACGCGCAGGATGGCCTCGTGCTTCTTGATCAGCTTCGCGCCGGCCATTTCGACCGCGATGCGAATGGCCGCCGGACCGGTTCGCTTGCCGGTGCGGGTCTGCAACATCCAGAGTTCCCCGTTCTCGATCGTGAACTCGATGTCCTGCATGTCGCGATAGTGTGACTCGAGCTTCAGGCGAATCTTGTCGAGCTTCTTGTAGACCTTCGGGTCGCTCTCCTCGAGCGACTTGAGGTGTTTATTCTCGGCGGTCTTGGTCGCCTTGTTAATGGGGGACGGCGTGCGCAGACCCGCGACGACGTCCTCGCCCTGCGCGTTCTGCAGCCATTCGCCGTAGAACAGGTTTTCGCCTGTGGCGGGATTGCGCGTGAACGCGACGCCCGTGGCCGATGTGCCGCCCATGTTGCCAAACACCATGGCCTGGACGTTCACGGCCGTGCCCCAGTCGTCCGGAATGCCCTCGATGCGGCGGTACGCCTTCGCGCGCTTGCCGTTCCACGACTGGAACACGGCGCGGATGCCGCCCCAGAGTTGTTCGTCAGCCTTGTCCGGGAAGGCCTTGCCGAGCGTGTCCTTCACGATCTTCTTGTAGAGTTCCGAGAGGAGTTGCAAGTCCTGGGCGGTCAGCGCCGAGTCTTCCGAGACGCCGCGTTCCTTCTTCATGTGTTCCATCGCGTGGTCGAGCTTCTCGCGGACGGTCTCGCCGTCCTTCGGCTCGATGCCGGCGGCCTTTTCCATCACGACGTCGGCGTACATCGTAATCAGGCGGCGGTACGCGTCGTACACGAAGCGCTCGTCGCCGGTCTGCTTGATGAGTGCCGGAATGGTTTCGCTCGTGAGCCCGATGTTGAGGACCGTGTCCATCATGCCGGGCATCGACTTGCGCGCGCCGGAGCGGACCGATAACAGAAGCGGGTTCTTGGTCGAGCCGAACTTCTTCTTCATCGTCTTCTCGACGCGTTTCAGCGCACGGTCGGCCTGCGCGGCGAGCGCCTTCGGCAGCTTGCCCTTGTTCGCGTAGTACTCGGTGCACATCTCGGTCGTAATCGTGTAGCCGGCGGGTACCGGAAGGCCGAGGCTCGCCATCTCGGCGAGGTTCGCGCCCTTGCCGCCGAGGAGGTTTTTCATGTCGGCCCGGCCGTCCGCCTTGCCGCCGCCAAAGAAATAGACTGATTTGCTCGCCATGTGACACGTTCTCCCTGTGATGCGCGATTGTGGGACCGGCCCCGCGTGACACTGCGCCCCCGCCGGTGCGCTGACGTGCAAAGAGGTTACGGGCGGGGGAGGACCGGACCAAACGGTCGCGTACTATAGCGGACGACTATGCAGACCCGCAAGGACGCGGGCCGGCGGCGTGCTATACTCGCGGCGGGGGAGATGGGCCGCGTCGCGCGGGCCCGTCATGCTGCCAGGGGGATATCGAGATGACTCGCCGCTTCGCGTTTTCCGCCGCCGTGTGTCTGTTGATGGGCGCCGCCGCGCCGGGGGATTCAACGGCGGGCGCGATGGGCTATGACCAGGCGGTCGCGGCATTGCAGACGCTGCTGAACACGACGGTGGCGGAGATGGACACGCATGTGTCCGCGAAGGTGAGTGTGCTGGTCGTGGCCGACGAGAAGGGCGTGCTCACGATTACGCAACAAGCGGATCGCGAGCAGCCGGACTTGTTTTTCCGCTCGACCACGCTACAAACGTGGAAACTTCGCGCCGCGGAGATCGATCCCAAGCGCGTGGCGATGCACACGGAGCCGCTTTCCGTCTTCGCACCCGTCAAGAAAAACGCGCGACGGATCGAGGTGACGCGTGTGGAGAAGAAGTCGCGGCTCGAAGGCGGCCACGAACCGGCCGAGGACTGGGACGAACAGGACGCGTTCGTGACGAGTTTCGTTACGATTCCGGTCAACTCGATCGAGACCGGCGAGACGGCGACGGAGTTGCTCAGGCAGATCGCCAAGACCGCGCCGGACGCCGAATAAGTCAGGCGGGCCCGCACGCGCATGGACCCCAAGCGAGTCGCCGCCGCGATCCATGAGACGCCGCTGGTCGGCTTTCTGCCGGAATCCATGCGGCAACGGTTCGCGGACGCCGTGCTCGATATCGCGCAATCGGACGAGGCGCGATCGGGCGACGTGCTGTTCACGCTCGGCGAGCGCAACACCGACGAGGGACTGTTCGTGCTCGAGGGCGCCGTCAAGGTGACGCGGTCGAATGGCGAGGTGCGCTATCTGGAAGCGCCGGACGTGCTGGGCGAAGTGCAACTCTTCGCGCCGGGCGCGGAACGCACGGCGACGGTCGAGACGGTCTACGGCGGCGCCGTGCTGCGGTTCTCATGGCGCGAACTCGGCGCGCAGGCCAAGTCCATCTTCAATGCCGACGAACTCTCGGAGTTGCGCCGCGCGATTCGCGACAGCGCCGACTCCCGCGAGAAGAACCTGCTGACAACGCTGGAGAACCGCGCCCGGCCCGCGAAATGACGCCGAAGGCGACTGTCCGCTGAATTTGGCGCACCTGCGGCGCGTTCGGGCAGAATACCGGGCCATGGCCGCCGCCCCGACTTCCCGTGTACTCACGCTCGTCTTCACCGATCTCGCGGGATCCACCGCGCTGAAGGCGGAGAAGGGCGATGCGGCGGTGGGCAAACTGATCGCGCGGCACCGTGACCACGTCTCCGAACTGGCAAACCATTGCCACGGACAAATCATCGATTGGGCGGGTGACGGATGTTTCCTCACCTTCGACACGTCGAGCGCCAGCGTTACATTCGCATTGCGGCTGCAACAAATTCATCACTACGAATCCGATCTGCCCGGCGTGCGAATTGGGATTCACATGGGGGAGGTGTCGTCGCAGCCACAGGACGGGGCGCAGCGGGTCGAAGGACTCGCCGTGGATCTCGCGGCGCGGATATCGGGTCTCGCGCTTCCCGGGCAGGTGCTCGTCTCCGAGAGCGTCCAGCAGAGCGCGAAACAGCGGCTGGGCATCGCCGAGTTCGGCCAGCCGATTCGATGGGAATCGTACGGCGATTACGTGCTGAAGGGGTTCGGCGAACCCGTCGACATCCGCGAGCCCGGCATCGAGGCTGTCTCGCCATTCGTCGCGCCGAAGGCGAGCGAGAAGGCGTGGCCCGCGAAGGATCGCGGCCGGGCGCCGCGCGCGGAGGCCGATCGGTCGTCGCCGATCCGCAAGCTCGCGGTGCTCCCGCTTGCGAACATGTCGGGCGATCCGCAGCAGGAGTACTTCGTCGACGCGATGACGGAGGCGATCATCACGGAGCTGGCGAAGATCAAGGCGCTGCGCGTGATTTCGCGGACGTCGGTCATGCGGTACAAGCGGACGACGCAGCCGCTGATGTCGATCGCCGAGGAACTCAAGGTGGACGGCCTGATCGAGGGGTCCGTGCTGCGCGCGGGGAACGACGTCCGCATCACGGCGCAGCTCATTCGCGGCAATTCGGACGAGCACCTCTGGGCGGAACATTACGACGGCACGGTCGAGAACATTCTCAAGTTGCAGAAGGACATCGCGCTTGCCATCGCCGACCAGATCCAGGTCGCGGTGACCGCGGACGAGCGGGTCCAGTTGCGGTCGGCGAAGCGGATCGATCCTGCCGTGTACGACCGATACCTCAAGGCCTCGCGGTTCGGCGGCGATTGGTCCCCCGCGAGCGTTGCACGCAGTTTCAAGGCGTTCGAGGAAGTGCAGCGCATGGCGCCGGATTTCGGGGGCGTCTACACGTTGGCGGCCACGGCGCACTACTTTCAGGGCATGAACGGCTACGCGCCGAGTTCGCAGAGTTTCCGGTTCGCGAGGCAGGCGGGCCGCCACGCGTTGAGGCTGGACGAGAACGACGCGGGCGCGCAGACGGTATTGGGGTGGATCGCGCTTGTATACGAGTGGGATTGGGATGAGGCGCAGTTTCGATTGGAACGCGCGATGACGTTGAATCGCACGAATTTTTTCGTCCACGCGGGCCTCGCGTACTTGTACTGCATCTCGGGACGGATGGAAGACGCACTGAAGATCAACGCGCAATCCATCGAAATCGATCCCAACAATCCGCCGCCACACCATAATCTCGGACTCGTACGATTTCTCAACCGCGACTATGCGGGTGCGCTCGAAAAGATGAACGACGCCATCAGCCTGAACAGCAGGGTGTTTCCGCCGTACGTCGACGGCACCATGGTGGCCGCGTGCGCCGGGCAACATGAAGCCGCCCGCCGGTTTATAAACACGGCGATTGAACTTGGAGGCGAACAGCCGCACCTTGTCGCATTGAAAGGCTATGCGCACGCGTGCGCCGGGGAACGCGCCGAAGCGGAGGCGTCGCTGGATCGACTGGAACGGCTCAAGTCCACCGGCCACGTGCTCAACCACGACGTTGCGATGATCCACGCGGCGCTTGGACGCGCCGACGCGGCGCTCGACGCGCTCGAGCTCGCCCATCGCGAACGTGAACATTTCGCCGTACTGACGGGTGTGATTCCCGTGTTCGATCCGTTACGCGGGGAGCCGAGATTCCAGGCGCTCATCGACGACCTCCGGTACCCCAAACCCGGCGCCGCCGTCTGAGCGGAATTCCGCGTCAAGACTTCGGGAATCCCTCCAGTCCGTCGTCCAACTGCACGCCGAAGCTGTTGAGCGCCATCGAGACGAGGTTGTATTCGCCGACCGCGAAGACGAGGTCCATCATCTGCTCCTTCGAATATGTTTTCGAGAGCGCGTTCCACGTCGCGTCGGAAATGAACGCGTCCTTGTGAAGTTCGTCGGTCGCCTGGAGGAGCAGGCGGTCGTGGTCGGAGACGCCCTTGGCGTCCGGGCCGTCCATGATGTGCTGGATGTCCGCGTCGGTGAGCCCGACCGTTTTGCCGATGCGGACGTGCTGCGCCCATTCGTATTCGGATTTGCAGAGCCAGCCGATGCGCAGGATGAGGATTTCGCGGTCGCGCTCGGGCAGCGAGTTGCGGCGCAGCACATGGGACGCGAACTGGAGCCAGTCGCGAAACAGCGCCGGGTGGTTCGCCATGGTCGAGTACACATTGAAGATCACGCCGTCGCGATCGAAGGGTTGCAGGAGTTCCTGTTGTTCCGGCGTCCAGGTTTCCCGGGTCACGGGCGGGATGCGCGGCTTGTCGATGCGCTGGGCCATGATTCGATCACTCCACAGAATAGTCGCGATGAGCGCGAGTCCGATGGCCGCATTAGCCGCCAACAGATAGTGCAACGCCGAGAGTTTTCGTTTCATATCGATTTCTCCTCGATGGGTTGGCTGTTTCAATCCGGCAACGCGAGCGCGACCAGTTCCGCCGGATGTTCCGG
>CAYUZD010000149.1:0-2119 GCA_964449475.1 uncultured Nitrospirales bacterium | reverse complement strand
GGAATCATCCAGTTGTGGTCGCCGGTGTGGAGGTCGATGGACGTGATGCGCGACCACGGCGGCTTGTTCAACGGCAGGCCGCGCGGGCCCGCGGGCACCGTCGTCTCCATGCGCAGGTAGTCGAGGTTCGTCCGCGAGGGGTCCGGCACGCCGAGCGAGGCCGACATCGCCATCGTGCGCGAGGCGACGTAGAGCGCGCCGGTATCCGGGTCGAACGCGCCGCCGGGCCAGTTCGCGCCGCCGCCATATCCGGGCAGCATCAGCGTGCCGAGGTACGAACCCGGTTTGCCGTCCGCGAGCACCGGCGGCGTGTAGAGCGGGCCGATCTTGTACCGGTTCATGATCGCGACGGCCTCGGCGTGCAGTTCCGGCGTGAAGTCGAGCATTTGGTCCGCGGTGACGCCCTGCGGCTCAAACGGCGCGGGCTTGGTCGGGAACGGCTGGGTGGGCGACGCGCGCTCGCCGTCCACGTCGGACGGCGGCACGGGACGTTCCTCGATCGGCCAGACCGGTTCGCCGGTCTCGCGATCGAACACGAACGTGAAGCCTTGTTTTGTGACGAGTGCGACGGCCCGAATCGCGCGGCCGTCCACGGTGAGGTTGCACAGGATCGGCGCGGCGGGCGGGTCGTAGTCCCAGAGGCCGTGGTGGACGATCTGGTAATGCCAGACCCGCAGGCCGGTCGCCGCGTCGAGGCACACGAGGCTCTCCGCGAAGAGGTTGTCGCCCAGCCGGTGGCCGCCGTAGAAGTCGTGCGTCGCCGTTTCGACCGGGAGGTAGACGAACCCGAGGTCGAGGTCCGCGCTCATCAGCGTCCACACGCCCGTGTTGCCTGTGTACGACCACGACTCGTTCTCCCACGTGTCAGCACCGTACTCGCCCGCCTGCGGGATCGTGTGGAAAATCCAGAGCCGCTTGCCGGTGCGCACGTCATACCCGCGGATGTGCCCCGGCGCGGCCTCCTTGATCGACGGATTGATCGCCGATGGCACGACTTGCACGACGACGACGTCGCCGACGACGATGGGTGGGGAACTTGAGCCGACCTTCGGATTCAGGTCGTCGGTGAGTTCGTCCTTGAGATAGACGTACCCGTCCGCGCCGAAGTCGCGGCAGGCCGCGCCGGTCTTTGCGTCGATGGCGATCAACCGGCCGTCGCTCGTGTTGTGGAACAGCCGCGCGCCGACGCCGTCCGTCCAGTACGCCAGCCCGCGGCCCGACATCCCCAGCGGGTGCCGGCTAATCTCCGGCACGTCGGGCGAGAACACCCAGATCGTTTCGCCGGTGGCCGCGTCGATCGCCGCGGCCTGGTGCACGCCCGTGCTCGTGTACAGCACGCCGTCCACCATCAGCGGCGTGACCTTCAAATTGCCGTCCGGCCCGCCCGAGAGCGGAAGCGCCTTCCAACGCCACGCGACGCGCAGTTCCGCGACGTTGTCTGCATTGATCTGGTCCAGCGCGGCATACCGCGTCGAACCCGCGTCACCGCCCCAATACGGCCACTCGCCGCCCGGCGCGCCGGTTTGGGCGTGGGCGTGTGCGGTCGCGAATAGTACGGCGGCGAGTGCCGCGATTCTGAAATGGATCATGAAGCCGAATGACTCCGATCGTGCGTGGCCAGCCTAGCGCCCGAGTCTGCTCCAAACGATCGCAACGCCGCAAGCGAATTCTGGGCGTGGTTGTCGCCGCGTCGCGGGGCGAAGTACACTTAGTCATCGACCAATTCGGCCCTTTCGCGCGCCTGTAGCTCAGTTGGATAGAGCAGCGGCCTTCTAAGCCGCAGGTCGGTGGTTCGATCCCACTCAGGCGCGCCATTTCTTTGCCGGGCGGGCGCCGCCTGCGCCTGTGCGCCGCCGGGCGTCGTGGAGTTCGGATGCTGAAGGAGCAACACCCGTTCTGGAGCGCATGGACGCGCGTCGTCATCGGGTATCCGTGGACCGTCGTGCTGATTTCGCTCGCGGTGACGGCCGCGTTCGGGTGGGCCGTCTGGCGCACGCCCAAAGACCTCTCGTTCACCGGCCTCCTGCCTGAATCCGACGTCGAGATGACGAATTTCCGGCGCGCCATCGACACGTTCAGCTCGGACACGATGGTCGTGCTCCTGCTCGAGGGCGACCGC
>CAYUZD010000148.1:0-7856 GCA_964449475.1 uncultured Nitrospirales bacterium | reverse complement strand
ACGGCCGCACGATCGACCTCACCAAAGTGCTGCCGCTGCAACGGGGCGCGGTCCGGATTGTTGTCATCAAGAACGATGACGGCCGGGACGACTGCGATGCGTGGTTGAAGGCGCTGCTCACGAACAAGAGGCTCGTCACGGTCGTGTCCGAGATGCCGTATCTCGCGCTGGACTGGTTCCGCCGCAAGTGCGCCGCGCTGGGATTCGCGGAGTCGCACAAGCCGCACTCGATCCAGAAATTCACGACGCCGCCGCGTATCGAGTCCGGCATCGTGATTTACGAGACTTGGGGCAAGACCGAGGCCAAGGTGAAAAATGGCGCGGCGGATTTCGGGGTCGAGATCACGCAATCCGGGAGTTCGATCCGCAATTACGGATTGCTGACCATCGACACGATCATGAACTCTGAGGCGGGTGTTTGGGCGAATCCCGGCCTGAAAAAGGACGCGGCGAAGTACGACCTTGCGCGGATGGTGCTACTTAATCTCTACGGTTCGATTTATGCCGAGGACAAGGTGCTGGTGTTCTTTAACGCGCCCAAGGACGGTGTCCCGCGCGTGCTGAAATACCTCGAGGAGAACAAACTCTTCGGCACGGAACCGACGATGAACGCCGGCGAGAAATACGTCGAATTCAGCGTCGAACTCCGCACGCACGACCCCAACCTACCGATCGCGCGCGTGCGGTTTGAACTCGCGAAACTGGGTGCGACGGCGATCGAAACAGTGCCGCTCGAATCCTCGATTCCCAGCCTGGACGCGATCGCGTTTTGAATTGATTTTTGGGTGGCAGGCTTAAGCGAACTCCAGCTTAAGCCTGAAGCGTGACGGAGCGATCACTTCCCCGCACGCGGCGTACACTTCAGGTACCATTCCGCCTCGACGCGTTCGTGGTTGACGCTCGCGAGTACTTCGAACGACGCGATCGCCGCGGCGCGCTCCTGCCACTCGGCGCCATCTCGCGCGATCGTTTCCCGGGTGTATCCGCGCAACATCCCGCTCGCCGCGAGGTCTTCGGCGACCGCGACGATCTGCTGCATCGCCGCCGCGGGATCGATTCGAAGATAGGCGTTCCCCGGGCGCGGAGCGGTCAATGCCTTCGCGCGGCCCTCGGCGAAGAACGCGTCGCCCGTGGCCGAGCTGGTGCTGAAGTAGAGCGTGTCGCCGTCCCACTGGCCCAGCGGCGTCATCGACGGCCCGCTCATCAGCGGCGCGCCGACGCGCGATGACTCCCGGTCGAAGTACACCTGCGCATCGGCGGTGCGAGCATGGCCGGCGTCCGGCAGCGCACCGAGGACCGACTCCGCGGTCCGGCGCGAGCCCGCGATGCTGCCGACCAGGATCGGCGTCGGCGCCATATCGAGCAGATCCGTGCCCTGCCACGCGACGCGCACCTGCGATCCCATCGGGCCGAGCAGTTCGGCGAGCACCGCGGCGGTCGAACGGCCGCCGTCTTCCGCGCGCCAGGCCTCCCACTGCTCCGGAGTCAGCCACGGCGCGTCGATCACTTCCGAGAATGCGCGCCAGGACTCCTCGACGTTTGTCCCGAGGTCGGCGGTCAGCGTGACGGCGCCCTCGAACGGCGCGCCGAGGGTCACGGGCTTCGTATCGCCCCAATACGCGAGCAGGTCGCGGGATACGTCCGGCCGGAACGCGGCCCGCATCTTCACCATCGCCTCGCCGTCCTCGATCCGCACGGCGAAGCGGACTTCGGACATCGCGCGTCCGTACGCGCCGTCCTCCGCGAACGTCAGCGTGCCCCGTGCGTCCTCGGCGCCGGACGCCGCCAGCGCGTCGCGCACGGCCTCCGGATCGACGCGGCGCTCCGGCGTCAGCGTGAGGGCGGACACCAGCGTGTCGCGAGACGGACTCACGAGCAGGCTGCGGCCGCGCACGGCGTAGTACACGCCGCCCGTTTCCCAGCGCCGCAACCACAGGCCGCCCGCCCACTCGCTCGAGTTCCGGGGTGACACGCGCATCGCGCGTTCAATGAGGCAGCCGACGCGCGTCATTTTTGCGGCCACGACGAAGTCGTCCCACTCAGCGAGGTCGTTCGCCACCGCGACCGCGCCGCTGCCGACGAGATTGCCGACGACCCAATCGGGCAGTCCGCGCGTGTCGGCCAGCGCGTCGGGCCAGCCGCCCGCCCACGATGCGGGCACGCCCTCCCACACGCGCGACTCGACGAACCGGTGGCGCGCGAGATTCGCGCGCGGCACGACGAGTTCCAGCCGCTGATCCGTGGGGATGAATTCCGAAATCGAATGCGTATCGCGCGAAATCCAGAAGGCATAGACTAGCGCCACGCCGAACGCCGCCACTACCCAACGCCGCGCGCGTTGCGAGCGCTGCCGTCGCGCGAAACTGAACCCGTGACCCTGGTTCGAGTAGATGCGGGGCGTCTCGCTCACGATCCGCCCCCGCCCGCGACGACTCGGTGATACGCCGCCGGTTCGCCGTTCGCGGGAACCATCACGCGCACCTCGCGCGCGCGGGGCACGAGCACGACGCTGGCGCGCGTATGCGATCCGAGGACGTGATCCGCCGCGGCCGCGCGCCGATCCCGGTCCGCCGCGATACGCTCGAAATCCGCAGGCGACTGCGCGTGACTGCCGCGTAACAGCCGCGCGATGCGCGCTTCCTGCGCCGTCGGGGCGGCGGCGTCGCGATGGACGACATCGAGCGGGAGCATATCGAGCACGACGGGAAACGCGCCCGACTCGACCAGGACCGCGTGCGAATCGGATCCCACCAACACCCGGCCGACGACATCGTCGCGCGGGACCGTCAACAGGGCCACGGCTTCGTCTAGCGATTCTGCTGCGGAAAGCACTTCGTCGAACAGCGCTTCGACGGGCACCGCGAGCGGTGCATCGGCCTCGCGCCGGGCCGGCGCCGAGGCGATCACGACGCCACGGTCATTCACGCCGCAGGAGCCCACGGATTGCCACGGCAATCCGAGGCTGACGTACGCGCGGCCACCGCGAGGGCTCGACTGCGCGATCGTCACGATGGTTGAGTCGGCGTTCTCAATCGTCAGGCCGATCATCAATCCGTCCGAGTCGGACGCACCGCTGAACAGCACGCCGATCGGCCAGGATGCGGATTCGCGCGGCTGGTTCGCCGTCGCCAGTTGCATCAGCCACAACCGTTGAAGCGGTACCTCCATCGCATCCGACGTTGCGCGCAGACGTTCGACTGCTGCCGGCGGCAACGCGCCCATCAGCCGCCGCGCTTCGTCGGACGCGATCGGCACCAGCAACTGCGTATCGTCCGCCGCGCGCCGCAATGGCGACCAGTGCGCGAGCGGGCGCGCAGCGGGTGTGTCGCGCAACCAGTCGAGTTCCGCCGACGTTGACACGCCTTGCGGAAACATCTCGCGCAAGGACGCGCCCCGCGCGGTCCCTCGTTCGGCTGCGCTCCCCGCCTCGTCGAACCTGACCAGGCCCTCGGCGATCCGCGTCATCGATGCGCGCGCAGGCGCGCCCGCGGCATCGGGCCCGGTGGCGTCCGAGCGCGGCAACAGCGCCACGGCATCGCGCACGATCGCGTCGGGCGCGTCGGGCCCGAAATACACGGGATCGGCGCGTTCCGCGACCGCCGCGTACCGATCGAGCTCCGCTGCCGCGCCGAAGTAGCCCCCGGCCGGCGCGACCGTCATTGCGTGCGTATACCCGGCCGCGATCGCGCCGCTCCGCACCCGTTCGCCGGCCGCCGAGTACGGCACCACGGGCAGGAACACCATCGCGAGCCGGTCCACTTCGATCACGGACATCGGCGCGGACTCCGGGAAGAACTCCGGCGCGAGCAGGCGCGGCGGCGTGAACGTGCCGGCCTGAAACCGCACGGGAAGTTCGCGGCACGTGATTTCGTTCGCGAGCGACTTCGCGCGCGTCGCGAGGGCGTCGCCGACCGCGCGCACCGCACTCCAATCGACAGGAACACCCGGCGCGATTGCCGCGCGATTGCCGGATTCTCCGTTCAGGAAAAACGCCACCGTCCCGGCGGCGGTCATGCCTTCGAGCGCATCGCAGAACGCGCCGGGATAATCGGCCGACAACGCGAACGGAGCGGATTGTACCGCGATATTGGGCAACGCGGCGAAGTTGGCCGCGATCGCGATTGGGTTTCCGTCGGAATCGTCCACACGCAGCACGGTCATGCGCGATTCACCGGCCGGTTCGGGCGCGAACCGATCCGCGCCGAGCGCGATGCTGCCGGATGCGTATCCGATTGCGCAGCGCTTGCGGGCGTCGTACGCGAGTTGCATCGCCTCCGCGAACTTTATAGCGATGGCGTCCACCAGTTCGGGGATGAACCGCCCGCCGCGCTGCCGGGCGAGCCAGGAGCGGTCGAGCCCGCCGGGGCCGCTGAAGGTGTGCGTCGCGACGAGGACGACGTTTTCGGCCGGCGCGACGTCCGGTGCGATTTCGATTACCCGCGCGCGGAGGTCGGGCGTGATGGCAAAGAGGTCCGCAGCGACGAGAAAGCCGCCGACGCCCTGGTCTTCGAGGTATAACGCACGGACGTACAACGGATCGTGCACGGTCGTCGCATCGCGTCCGCGCCGCGCAACATCCCCATCGAGCGGTATGCCCGCGGCGAGCGCGAGATCGACCTTGGCCGCCCCGGCGTCGAGCGCGCGCGACGGGGTGTGGGCCAGCAGACACACCGCGAACGCGCACAGTACGACCGTCACCGGCCTGGATAGATGCCCCCGCACCGCCACAGCCCCCGAACGTCTTGCGCCGCGTCACCCGCGCGGCACGGCTTCAATACTACGCACGCGGGGAAATGCAGTCAACCACAACTCCCTGTCGCGCGCGACGTTACCGACCCTCGCCACGCCCGGCCAGGGGCGATTTGATCCGCCCGGAATCGGATGGTACAATGCGGTCACCTCTAAACAAGGAAGTGTCGATTGAGCAATTCGATGCATAACGCGCTCTCGCTACTCCCACTCCTCCTACTGGAGGATCGCGGGTCGCTTATGCCTCGAATTCAATAGCCAATAACCTAAACGGTTTTCATACGAGGCCCCGGACCCGAATCGGTCCGGGGCCTTCTCGTTTTTTCCGGCGGTGGCGCCGGGCGAGGAATTTGGAAGGGAGGTGATGCGCGATGGACTTGGGGCTTCGATGAGCGCGGTCCGCGGGAGGCATCCGCGGGCGCGCCGTACATACCCGGTCCGGGATCTTCGACGTTGATGCGTTTTCAATTCGCAGGAACTGAAACCACAACGTCAACAAGGAATCCAGAACCATGTTTACCTGGACCGAATTTGCAGGAGTACCTAAGGTCGCCGTACCAGCGCGCGTGCACGTGTTCGACACGACGCTGCGCGACGGCGAACAAACGCCCGGCGTGCATTTCAATGTCGGGCAGAAGATTGCGATCGCGAAGACGCTGGAAGACCTGGGCGTCGACACGATCGAGGCCGGCTTCCCCATCTCGTCGCCCGGCGACGCGGAGGCCGTGCGCGAGGTCGCGCGCGCGGTCGAGCACGCCGAGATCGCCGCGCTGGCCCGCGGGGCGAAGCCGGACATCGATGCGGCGTTCGACGCGATGCGCGACGCGCGGCGGCCGGTCATCCACATTGTGCTGGGCGCGTCGGACATCCACCTGGACGCGAAACTGGGCATCTCGCGCGCGGACGCGTTGCGGCGCGTCGAAGAGTGCGTGGCGCATGCGCGCACGATGACGGACGAGGTCGAGTTCAGCCCCGAAGACGCGACGCGCGCCGACCGCGCGTTCCTGCGCCAGATGGCGCGCGTTGCCGTCGATGCCGGCGCGACGCGCATCAACGTGCCGGATACCGTGGGCTATGCCACGCCGTGGGAGTACGGCGCGATCATCGCGGACATCGTGCGCAGCGTGCCCCACGGCGTCCGGGTCGCTGCGCATTGCCACGACGATCTCGGCATGGCGGTCGCCAACACCATCGCGGCGGTCGCGGCGGGCGCGACGGAGGTGCAGGCGACGGTGAACGGCATCGGCGAGCGCGCGGGCAATGCCGCGTTGGAAGAGATCGCGACGGCGCTGGCGATGAAGGCCGCGGGCGTCACCAACGTGCGCCTGCCGAAGCTGTCGGGCGTCAGCGCGATGGTCGCCGAGGCCGCGCACATGCCCGTGCCGCCGAACAAGGCCGTGGTCGGCGCGCATGCGTTCGCCCACAGTTCCGGGATCCACCAGGACGGCATCATCAAGGACCCGCGGACGTATGGCTTCCTTCAGCCGGAGAACGTCGGCGCGGCGGGCCATCGGCTGGTGCTGACCGCGCGATCGGGCCGGAGGGCGCTGGCGGACGTCGCGCGCAGGATGGGGTTCGCGCTGCACGGCGACGCGCTGGACGCGGCCTACCAGGATTTCCTGACGGTCGCGGACGCGACGCCCGGCGCGGTGGACGATGAACGCGTCAGGGAAATCTTCGCGCGCATCGTGCCGTACGGCGCGGCATCTTCGGTGGCGCCATGAAATACGAATGGGATCCCGCCGATTACCGTGCGCACTCGTCCACACAGAACGCGCTGGCGATGGAAGTCGTCGACGCACTCGGGTTGCGCGGCGATGAGGACGTTCTCGACATCGGGTGCGGCGACGGACGCGTGACCGTGGAACTCGCGCGGCGCGTGCCGGAGGGCACGGTGCTGGGCATTGACACGTCGCGCGCGATGATCGATCTTGCCCGCGCGCAGGAGAGTTTGCCGGGCAATCTGCGCTTCGAGCGAGGCGACGCGTCGTCGCTGGGTTTCGCCGACGCGTTCGACGTCGTCTTTTCCAATTCCGCGTTGCACTGGGTGCACTACCACGTCCCGGTCGTGCACGGCATCGCCCGCGCGCTGCGGCGCGGCGGACGGTTCGCGCTGCGCATGGGCGGCCGCGGCACCGCGCACCAGGTCGTCGCCGCGTTCGACGGACTCATCGCGGAGCCCGAGTGGCGCGGCCACTTCGGCGGGTTCAGTTTCCCGTACGGGTTCCACGGTCCGGAGGACTACGTCTGCTGGCTGCGGAACGCCGGCCTCGAACCGTCGCGCGTCGAGCTCGTCCCGCGCACGGCCGAGCACACCTGCGAGAGCTTCGCCGGCTGGATTCGCACGAGCTGGTTGCCCTACACCCAGCGCGTCCCGGACGATCGCCGCGACGAGTTCCTCGACGAGTTCCTGTCCCGCTACCTGAACGAGAACCCGAACAGCACGACAGAACGGTTCCGCGTGGACATGACGCGCCTGGACGTGGAGGGACGAAAGCCAAACTAATCCGTCATCGCGAGGAGCCGGGTCTGCGACGAAGCAATTGCATCCAGACACCAACCGTACAGGAGACCGACTACCGCACCCGCTCCCCCAGCCGCTTGCCGAGGCGTTCCATCGCCGTGGAGCGGTCGTACGGGTCGAGGTGCACGTTTACGATGGAGAACGCTTTCTTGTCCTTGTCCACCGCGGCGAGCACGGCTTCGAGGTCGCCCTCCGTGCGCACTTCGTATCCGGTGCCGGCGCGGAGCACGTCCGGGATTTTGTGGAACGCCCAATCGTGGATGTCGTTGTACGACCCGTCCTTGATGAACCGCTCGGTGCTGTACCCCTTGTTGTTCAGCACGAACACGATCGGGTTCAGGCCCTCCTTCACGATGGTGCTCAACTCCTGGCCCGTCATCTGGAACGCGCCGTCGCCGACGAACACCAGCGGACGGCGGCGGGGCCGGTTCGCCTGCGCGCCGATGGCCGCGGGCACGGCGAACCCCATCGACGTGTAGTACGCGGGACTCAGGAACTCGGTGTGACGGTGGATGGAGAGGTCCGCCGCGCCGAACAGGCTGTCGCCGATGTCGCAGATGACGACGCTGCGCTCGTCGAGGAA
>CAYUZD010000147.1:5380-7865 GCA_964449475.1 uncultured Nitrospirales bacterium | reverse complement strand
TCCTATCCGCCGCGATACGACCGCGTCTCGCTCTTCAATCCCTGGGGCGAAGAACTCAGCGTCCACCCTGCGCTCCCAGAGAACTTCGGCGACTGGATCGCCGCCGCCGCGCAGGTCTACGCCGACCAGCACATCCGCTTCGACGGCTACATGGGCAGCAACGACGACGGCAAGCACTACCGCGCCGCGTCCGACGGCTTTGACAACGCGTTCTACGGCGACTCGCAGCGCGCGGGCTATCGCGAAGTGAAAAACGGCGAAGTGGACGACCTGACCGAGCGCGTGTGGATCTGCCTCGACCTGCCCGTACACGCCATCACGCTCGCCGGGTATCCCCTGCGTGCCGCGATCGCCGACGATTTCGCGGAAGCAACCGACCTCTACACGCTCGGCGGGACCTTCATCGAGAACCAGCCCGTCACGCAGTTCTTTTTCCGCCGCGTGCGCAACCTGCGCACCTTCCTCGCCCGCCATCAACAATACGTCGAACTGCGCATCACGCGCGAACAGTTCCGCGACGTGAAATTTCGGCCCGTCGTCCCCTTCGCGCCGGGCGACCTCGTGTTCTTCGGCCACTACGGCGACCCCGAAGGCACCGGCGGCGTCTGGCACCCGAAGCACTCCGGCATCGTCGGTACGATCGACGCGCGCGGCCTGCCCGACATCGTCTACAACATGCGGGTCTCGCAAAGTCTCGTCGACCACTACGACGGCCGCATCAACCAGACCCGCACCATCGAAGGCCGCGACGTACTCTTCGAACGGTTCTCAGACCGCTATTCGCTCATCGGGTTCGGCCGTATCGTGAACGCATACGTACCGCGCTTCGAGGCCCTGCTTCCGCCATGACCCGCTTGCTCGCGATCGCCGCGCTCACTCTCCTGCCGATCGCATGTGGTGGGGGAGTCGGCCACGCGCCGAACGACCCCGCCACGCTCCGCATCGGCAACGGCGGCGAACCCAAGTCGCTCGACCCGCACATCGTCACAGGCATCATCGAAGAGCGTCTGCTCTCGTCGATGTTCGAGGGCCTCGTCAACGTCAACTTCGAGACGATGCAGCCGATCCCCGGTGTCGCCGAGTCCTGGGACGTCTCCGACGACGGCCTCGACTATACCTTCCATCTCCGCGACGGCGCGAAATGGTCTAACGGCGATCCCGTCACCGCCGATGATTTCGTCTACAGTTGGCGACGCATCCTCACGCCCGCGCTCGCCGCTGAATACGCCTACCTCCTCTATCCCATCGAGAACGCCGAGGAGTTCAACAGAGGATCGCTCACCGATTTCGGCCGGGTCGGCGTGGCCGCGCCCGATCCGCGCACGCTCGTCGTCCGGCTTCGCGCGCCCACACCCTACTTCCTCCTGATGCAAATCCACTTCGCCTACTACCCCGTCCACCGCGCGACCATCGAGACGTTCGGCGACATGACCCAACGCGACACGCAGTGGACGCGTCCGGGCAACTTCGTCTCGAACGGACCGTTCACGCTGGCCGCCTGGACGCCGAACAAGGAAGTCGTCGCCGAACGCAATCCGCACTATTGGGCGCGCGCCGGCATCTCGCTCAGCAAGATCGTTTTCCTGCCCATCCAGGACCCCAGCACCGAGGAGCGCCTGTTCCGCGCCGGCGAGATCGACGTCACAAACCAGTTGCCCATCGCGAAGATTGCCGAGTACCGGTCCCATCGCCCCGAGGTGCTCGTCATCAGCCCCGTCATCGCGACGGAATTCATACGGTTCAACACCACCCGGAAACCGTTCGACGATCCCCGCGTCCGGCGCGCGTTCGCGCACGCGATCGATCGCGACGCCCTCGTCGCGCACGTCATGCGCGGCGGTCAGGTCCCCGCGACGAGCTTCGTCCCGCCCGGCCTCGGCGACTACGAGTACGGCACGTATCTGCTTCGCCCTCCCGACGCGTCCGCGCCGCGACACACCTTCGACGCTGCGGCCGCCCGCGCGCTGCTCGCCGACGCAGGCTATCCAGGCGGCGCAGCGTTCCCCGAAGCGACCCTCATCTACGACTCGAACGACAACAACCGCCGCTACTGCGAGGCCCTGCAGAACATGTGGCTCACCCACCTCGGCGTGCGCGTCCAGTTACAGAACATGGACGGCAAGTCCTGGCTCGCGGCGATGATGGCGCTCGACTACGACCTCGCGCGGTCGTTCTGGGTCGCCGACTACCCCGATCCATCGAATTTCCTCGAAATGTTCTACGCCGCGTCCGGCAACAACCGCACGGGATTTGCGGACGCCGAGTACGAAGCGGACGTGCGCGAGGCCATGACGCTCGGCACCTCCACGCAGCACGACGCCACGCGCCGGCTCGGCGCCTTCGAACGCGCCGAAGTCAGCCTGCTCGAAGCCGCCCCAATCACTCCGGTATATTTTCAGACGCGGGCGTTCCTGCGCGACGAACGCCTGCGGGGGCTCCAGCCGAACAATCTCGGGCGCATCGATTTCCGCGAGGTCTCGTTCGC
>CAYUZD010000147.1:0-5280 GCA_964449475.1 uncultured Nitrospirales bacterium | reverse complement strand
CGCACCGCGTCGCTCGCGCACCAGTTCGTCTACAGCCCCTGCGAGTACCACACGCTGCGCATCCAGGTCACGCGCGCCATCGCGCTGCGCGAGAAACTCCGCGCCTGTCCCCTCCGCCGCAAGCTGCACGAGGTCAACGCCCTGCCGCCCCTGCCCGCGCTGTACCGCGAGGTCATGAAGGAGATGCACTCCGCCGACCCTTCCGTCGCGAAGGTCGCGCAAATCATCTCGAAGGACGTCGCCATGAGCGCCAAACTCCTGCAAGTGGTCAACTCCGCCGGCGTCGGACTGCGCAACGAAGTGACCAACGTCACCCAGGCCGCCAGCCTGCTCGGCCTCCAGCGCATCAGCGCGATGATTCTCGTCGTCGAGGTGTTCAACCTCGTCGCCGATCGCGACCTGCCCGGCGGAATGTCGCTCGACCGGCTCTGGGACCACTCGCTCAAGGTCGGCGAGTATGCCAAGAAGATCGCCCAACTCCAGACGAACGATCTCCGCTCGATCGATTCCGCCTTCACCGCCGGCCTTCTCCACGACCTCGGCATGCTGCTTATCGCGTCGAACTTCCCCGACCAACTCTCGAAATCGCTCGCCGTCGCCAAATCGAAAAAGACGTCGCTGCTCAGCGCCGAGCTGGAAGTCATGGGCGCAACGCACGCCGAAATCGGCGGCTATCTGCTCGAACTCTGGGGCCTTCCTGACATGATCGTCGAGGCCATCGCGTTCCACGATTTCCCCTCGCATCTGCCCGAGCGCGACTACGAAGCCGCGGCGGCCGACCTCGATTTCTCGCCGCTCACCGCGGTGCACGTCGCAAACTACTTCTGCGAAGACTCGCAGAAGGCCCACTACGGCTGCCCGGAATGCGAACTCGACCGCGCCTACCTCGAAGCCGCCGGATTTCTCGACGAAGTCGAGTTCTGGTGGGAACAATGCGCCGAAGAACCCCTCACCCGCCGCTAAACAGGCGGCAGGCTCAAGCGCAGTCCAGCTTGAGCCTGTAGTACTCACCCCAAGCACTCCCCGTCATTGCGAGGCGCGGGGTCCGCGACGAAGCAATCTCGTCAACCTTCAGCCCGCGAACGCGCAATCGACCCACGTCACCGCCGCGCAAACAAAATGAAGTCCGTGCTGACCGGCGCGACGCCCTCCGACCTCAACTGCATTGCAATCTGCCCGCGGTGGTACGCCCCGTGAAACAGCACATGATCGAGGATCTGCCGCAACGGCGTCGAAAACGGCTTCCCCGCAAGGTTGTTGTACGTCACCGGCGCATCCAGCGTCGCCTCGCCGGCCTGATCCAGCTTCATCGCCCACGTCCCGCGCAGCGATTCCAACCGCGCGTCGATCTGGGCAAGATCCAGCTCCGGCCACGACACCGTCAGCGGTTCCCCCGGCTCCAACCGGCTCAGCCACACCTCCTGCGCCCCCACGATATGCGCCAGCAACGTCCGGCTCCGCGCCGAATTCAACCCCTCCCCGCGCAGTTTCTCCAACACCTGACGGTTCGCCCAGTCGTCGTATTCGAACCGTTCGTGATATCCCGCCAGCCGTCCCATCGCGCAGCCCTCCCGATCGCGCAGAGAATACGCACGCGCCGATCGCGACACAATCCGGCCGAGCGACTGGCGGCGTCCGCGCCGCTTGCCGTACTATCTGCCGCCCCCCAAGCCCGCCGCCCGGGGTGCATCGGCCATCGGCGGCACGGAGTTCCTTATGAGGCAGACGCTCCTCACCATCGCCATGCTCACCGCCAGCAACGTCTTCATGACCTTCGCCTGGTACGCCCACCTCAAGAACCTCTCGCACAAACCCTGGATCGTCGCCGCGCTCATCAGTTGGGGCATCGCGCTCTTCGAATACCTGCTCCAGGTCCCCGCCAACCGCATCGGCCATCAGGTCATGAGCGTCGGACAACTCAAAATTCTCCAGGAAGTCATCACGCTCTCCGTCTTCGTCCCCTTCGCCGCGCTCTACCTCAAGGAACCTCCCCGGCTCGACTACCTCTGGGCCGGCATTTGCATTCTGGGCGCCGTTTTCTTCATGTTTCGTAACACTCTAAACTCGTAGCGTTTGCGCGCAGTCTCATCTGCGTGGACCGGGCTGACGCCGGACACGGCCGGGAGAATGTCATGATTCGAGCCTTCGGACCGCTGGTCATCACGCTCATCGCCTGTGCGGCCACCGCCGCCGAGGATCCCGTCCCGCTCGACGACCACGCCGCGCTCGAGGCATGGATGGACGGCATGGTCACAGCGCAGCTCGACGCCTACGACGTCGCGGGCGCCACCGTCGCCGTGGTCAAGGGCGGCCAGACCATCCTCCTCAAAGGCTACGGTTATGCCGACGCCGACGCCCGCAAGCCGGTCGACCCGAATGCGACGCTGTTCCGCATCGCGTCCGTCTCCAAACTCTTCGTCTGGCTCTCGGTCATGCAGCTCGTCGATCAAGGAAAGATCGACCTCAACGCGGACGTGAACTCGTATCTCTCGGACGTGAACGTCCCCGAACGCTTCGGCTCCCACGTCACGATGAAGCACCTGCTCACCCACACCGCCGGGTTCGAGGACCAGGTCATCGGCCTCTTCGCGCGCGACGCCTCGGCCATGAGGCCGCTCGGCGAGGTCCTGCGCGACGAGTTGCCCGCGCGCGTACGCCAGCCCGGCAACATCGCTTCGTACTCGAACCACGGCACCGGCCTCGCCATGCACGTCGTCGAACAAATCACCGGCCAGGACTGGCAGACGTACATCCAGTCGAACATCCTCGACCCGCTCGGCATGTCCGCCACCGTCCTCGCACAGCCCATCCCCGCCGATCGCGAGGCCGACCTGTCCAAGGGCTACGTCTTCGAGGGGCAGCGCTTCGTCGACAAACCCTTCGAGTTCGTCCCCCTCGGCCCCGTCGGCGGCATCAGCACGACCGCGGCCGACGCCGCGAAATTCATGACGATGTTCCTGCACAAGGGCGAACTGAACGGCGCGCGCGTGCTCGGCGAGGCCGCCGCCGACACAATGCAGTCCGAACTGCACCGCATGGCGCGAACGATGAATCCGATGGACCACGGCATCATCGATTCCAGCCAGCATGGCGTCCGCATCGTCGGCCACGACGGCGACACGATCTATTTCCACACGCTTTTCGCCTTGTTTCCAGAGCACGATGCGGGGCTCTTCATCTCCTACAACTCGAGCCGCGGCGGCGAGGCGCGGGCCGTGCTACTCGATCGCTTCGTCCGGCGGTTCTTCTCGCCCGGAGAGCCGGAAAAACCCGTGCCGCTCGATGGATTCGAGGACCGCGCCGCGCGTTACACCGGCGCGTACCGCGTCAACCGGTACTCGCACAAGAGTTTCGCCAAACTCGGCGCCGCGTTCACTCCCGTCAACGTCTCCTATGACGGAAACGGCGCGCTCAAAGTCAGCATGCTGGGCAATCGCCGCTGGATCGAGGTCGAACCGAACACGTTCCAGGATGAGCACAGCGACGATCGCCTGGTATTCATCGAGGACGGCAAGGGCAAGATCACGCACTTCGGCTTCGCGGCCGCGCCGATCTTCGCGTTCGAGCGCATCGGCCCGCTCGGCACCCCGGAATTGCATATGATACTCTTGGCGTTCACGGTCGTCTCGTGCGCCGTCGCCGTCATCGCGTGGCCGCTCGCTGCCTTCATCCGCTGGCGGCACGGTGTCATCGTCTCACGCCAGCACGTCATTCCGCGCGCAGCCCGCGCCCTCGGCTGGGTTACCACCGCCGTCGTACTCGTCTTCCTCGTTATGTTCCTTGGTGGCGTCCAGGACCCGAACGAAGTCGCCTTCGGCATGCCGGCGGGATTCGAAATCCTGCTCTCGCTCCCGCTCGCGATCGCGTTGCTCGCGCTCATAATGGCGCTCACCTGCTTTCACCTATGGTCACAACGCCGCGGCCGATTCGTCTGGCGCGTCGTCTACACCATCCTGACGCTCGCGCTGCTTATCTCCGCCTGGCAGGCCTTCTACTGGAACCTCACCATTCTGCAGAACCTCAGGTTCCTCTAACGGTTCATCAGGCGTGTCAGGCTTCAGCCTGTTGTTGACACCGCCTCACTGCATGAAGGTTTGCGACGCTCGAGATCCGCTCAGCCGTGCTTCGCGGCCAATCTCGCTCGAATCGCCGCGTACACCCGATACGGCACGCGCACCTTCCCCATCAGCAACCCATCCCCCTTGATGCCCCCGTGGCAATCCGACCCGCCCGTCATCATCAGCCCGCGTGCCGCCGCCAACGCCGCGAACCGCGCTTGTTGCGGCGGCGCGTGACGCGAGTGCATCACCTCGATCCCGTCGAATCCCTCCGGCAACAGCGCCTCCAGCCGCGATTCCAGATCGCCGATGCCCGGATGCGCAACAAACGCCAGACCGCCCGCCGCGTGGATCGTGTCGACCGCCTCGCACGGCGACAGCGTCTCGCGCGGCATGAACGCCGGCCGGCCGGCCTTCAAAAACTTGTCGAACGCGTCCTGGATCGTCGGCACCACGCCCTTGGCGACCAGCGTCCGTGCAATGTGCATCCGCCCCACGACGCCGCCCGCGAGTTTCTCGACGTCCTCCCACGCAATCGGTACATCCATCCGCTGCAGTCGCGCGACGATCTGTTTGCCGCGCTCCGATCGCGCCTCCGCCATCCGCGCTAGCGTCGACCGCAGCGATGCGCTCTCCGGATCGACGCCCAGCCCGAGGATGTGCAACTCCTTCGACCCCGCGTGCGACGAAATTTCGACGCCCGGAAGGAACTCGACGCCGCGCCGTGCACACGCCTCCGCGGCTTCCCGTAGTCCCGCGAGCGTATCGTGATCGGTGATCGCGATCGCCGACGCGCCCAGTCCCGCCGCGCGTTCCGCCACCGCCTCGGGCGCGTCCGCGCCGTCGGAATAGTTCGTATGCAGATGCAGATCGACCCAGCGAGGGTCAGCGCCGTTCGTCACGACGCCGCTCCCGACGCCGCGTCGTTCCGCAGCCGGTCGAGCACGGCGTTGACGAACCCCGCGGACTCGTCCGCGCCATACCCCTTCGCGAGTTCGATCGCCTCGTTGATTGCCACCTTCGCCGGCACGTCCGGGCGGTACCGCATCTCGAACAGCGCGATCCGCAGGATCGTCCGCTCGATCCGGCCCACGCGCTCTGGCGTCCAGCCGGTCAGCGAGGCGTTGATCGCTTCGTCGAGTTCCGCGGTCTGCTCCGCGACACCCGCAATCAACTCCTCCGCGTACTCGCGCGAACCCTCCCGCGTCGCAAACGTCTCCCA
>CAYUZD010000146.1:0-7953 GCA_964449475.1 uncultured Nitrospirales bacterium | reverse complement strand
AATCTCTTCAACCCGAACAGCCATCCCAAGCAAGAAAAGCCCTGACAAATAGGGAGTTCCCAATCATGCTCTCCGGTTCGTTCCGCGGGTTCACCGTCTCCGTCGAGCCGCCCGGCATCGCCGTCGTCACCTTCAACCAGCCCGATCGCATGAACGGCATGACGATGCCCATGAAGCGCGACCTCATCGAGATCCTCGCGCAGGCGCAAATGGACGAGGCCCTGCGCGTCGTCGTGTTTACCGGTTCCGGCCGCGCGTTTTCCGCCGGGGACGACATCGCCGCGCCGATGGCCGCGCAGGATGCGCCCGAGGGCCTGGTCCCCGACATCCCAATGGGTTTCAGCACCGCGCGCGACCACGCCCTCGGCACCTACAACGGCCTACGCACGTTTTCCCAGGCGCTCAACAGGGCCGTCCGCGATCTCGATAAGCCCACGATCGCTGCCATCAACGGCGCCGCAATCCAATCCGGCATGTCGCTCGCCCTCGCGTGCGACTTCCGCGTCGCGTCCACCACCGCCCGCATCGGCAGCGGCACGCTACGCTTCGGCCTGCTACCGGATGAAGGCGGCCACGCCCTCCTCTTGCAGCACCTCGGCCTCGCGCGCACGATCGACTTCCTCTTCCGCAACGAAATCGCGGACGCCAACCGCGCGCTCGCGCTCGGTCTCGTCAATGAGGTCGTCGCACCCGACGCGTTGATGCCCCGCGCGATGATGCTCGCACGCGAACTCGCCGACGGACCCCAAGTCGCCCTGCGCCTGCTCAAACGCTCGCTCTACCGCGCCGCCGACACCGACTTCGCCACCGCCCTCGAAGACATCGCGTCTAAAACCGCCGTCACTGATCGCCATTCCGACGCCCACGAAGGCATCACGGCCTTCCGAGAAAAACGCAAACCCGAATTCAACCGCTGGCTCAACTCGTGACGGTTGATATTCCAAGGCGGCAGGCCAAACACGGGTGCCACGCCTAAGCGGGGTCCGGCTTAGGCGTGCTTCCCCACTCCCTCCACCCGCACCCGCGCGTTGTAATCCGGAATCCCCGACTCCGCCGACCTGCACGTGCGATCCAGCAGCCGGTTCCCTTCCGGCCAATGCACCTGCAAACTCCCCGGAGCCACTGCCGCCATCCGAGCCACGCCCTCGTATTCACCAAAATCGCTCACCAGCCGGACACGATCTCCCTCGCCGATACCAAGCGCCTGCGCGTCGCCGGCATTCATCAGCACCGCCTCGCGCTCGACCCCCGTCAGCGCGTCCCGCGACTCGTGTACCATCGAGTTGAATTGCTTCCCGCGCCGCGTCGTCACCGTGAACCGGCCATCGTCGCTCGAAACCTCGCAAACCTCGACCCGCGCGAACCGCGCCCGTCCTGATTCGGTCGGAAATTCTCCGCCAGCACACAAATGCGGTCCGCCGTACTGAAACTGGTCGCCGCGTTTCGTCAGCCGTTGAATTCCGTCATACATCGGCACCATGCGCGCAATTTCCTCCCGCACCGCCGCCGTGGACTCGAAACGCAGCTTCTCCGCCAGTTCCGGCTGCACCCGTCGCGCCAGTTCGAGAAACACTTCCCACTCAGGCCGCGCCTCGACAATCCGCCGGCCGCGAATCTCGGGACTAAATACGATCCGCCGCTCCGTCGTTGTCTCCGTCACCCCGCCTGGTGTCTCGTACCGCGTCGCCGCGGGCAACAACAGCACCGTGTCCGCCGGCTCGACCAGCATCTGCGACGACAACACCAAATCGAAATGGACGCGCAGCGGGATCTGTTCCAGCGCCGACTCGACAAAATCCGGATCCGGCAACACCTCCAGAAAATTTCCGCCGACCGAGATCAGCACGTCCAATTCGCCCCGTGCCGCCGCCTCGATCGTCTCCGGAGCGTTCAGGCCGGGCGTCGCCGGTACCGGGAATCCCCACAGCGCGCCCAGCACGTCCGCGTTCTCCCGCGTCACCGGCTTCCCGCCCGGGAACGCCGTCGCGTACGCGCCCATCTCCGCGCCGCCCTGCACGCCCGAATGCCCGCGAATCGGCATCAGCCCGCAGCCTTCGCGCCCGACGAACCCGCGCGCGAGCCCGAGGTTCACGATCGCGCGTACGTTATCGACGCCGTTCGCGTGTTGCGTGACGCCCATGCTCCACACCAGCACCCCGCGCTTCGCCGCGCCCAGCCGGGATGCGAAGTCTTCCATCTCGCCGCGCGATAGTCCCGATGATCTCTCCAAGCGGTCCCAACTCAGCCCGTTCAGTTCGTCGCGAATCGTGCCGAAACCTTCCGTATGCTCCCGGATGAACGACTCATCGCACAGCCCGCGCGCGATCAGCTCCTTCAGCACGCCGCTCAAAAACGCCACGTCGCCGCCCGGCCGCACTCCATAGAACCGATCGGCCAGCTTCGTCCCGAACAACGCGCTCTCCGCCACCGACGGAATCCAGTACCGCTCCATTCCCGGCTCGCGGTACGGGTTCACCACCAGCACCTGCGCGCCGTTCTTCTTGGCGTAGTGCAGATACTTCGTCGCCACCGGCTGGTTGTTCGCGATGTTGCTCCCGATGAACACGATGACGTCCGCCGCGAGCCAGTCGCGGTACGAGCACGTCGTCGCGCTGACCCCAAGCATCGACTTCAGCGCCACCGTACTCGGCGAATGGCACACGCGCGCCGCGTTGTCGATGTTGTTCGTGCCCATGGCGCGCACCGCCTTCTGCGCGCAGTAGTACGCCTCGTTTGGCATCCCGCGGCTCGTCAGATAGAACGCCGCGCGGTCCGGCGCCGTCACGCGGACACGGTCCGCCGCCATCGCGAGCGCTTCGTCCCACCCGATACGCGTGAACTCCGCCTCGCCCCTGCGCCGCACCATCGGATGCGGAATCCGTCCCAGGTCGCGCAGTTCCGCGCCGTTCTTCGAGCGCAACCGCGTCGCGTCGCACAGCACGTCCGCATCCAGCGGCCCCATTGTGTTCAGTCGCAACAGCCGCAGCCGGATGTTGCACAAGTGCACGCCGTCCAGCGTCCAGTCCTTCAGCCCCGCCGTCCCCAGCGCGCACCCGTCGCACACGCCCTCGTTCAAGATCCGCCACGCATATCCGAGTTCGTCGCGGTTCTCCGAAATCGCGCGCAAAATCTCCGCGTAGTTGTTCGGCCGTTGTTCGCCGATCCCGAACGGTTTCCAGCTCGCCCAGTTCGACGGCGTCCAACCCTTGCGCGCGCCGCTCATGTCTTCGCGGCCGTCCGAGCGACGATGCGCTCCGTGTGGCTGTACACTGTCGCGCGGCCGTCGCGACAGAATCCCACAATCGTCAACCCAAGCCGGTCCGCCGTCTCCACCGCCAGCGACGATGCCGCGGACACCGCCAACAGGACCGGCACGCCCGCGCGATACGCCTTGTACACAATCTCGTACGACACCCGCCCGCTCACGAACAGAATCGACGCCTCCGCAAGCCGCCCGCGCTCGATCAGTATGCCCACCGCCTTGTCCACCGCATTGTGCCGCCCGACGTCCTCGCACACGGCCAACAATTCCCGCGAGGAATCGAACAGCGCCGCCGCGTGACACCCGCCGGTCGCCTGAAAACTCGCTTGTCGCGACTGCATCGCCGTCCGCAGCCGATCGATCTCCTGAATACCTAACACTCCACCCGCGTGCATCGCGATCGGCGGCCCATAGACCGCGATGTCCGCCGGTTCGCGCGTCCCACACACGCCGCATGACGCCGACGCCATCACCGTGCGGCGGCCCTCGACGCTCTTCGCAACAAACTCCTCCCCGCACTCCACGTCAAGCAGCGCCGTAATCCCCGATTCCGGGTCCGGCGTCTCGCGAAACGTCAACACCGCCCCCGCATCCGGCACGATCCCCTCGGTGAACAGCAGCCCCCGCGCCAGCGCCGCGTCGCAACCCGGTGTCCGCATCGTCGTCGTGTACGCGACCCCATTCAGCCGGATGTGCAGCGGCGCCTCGACCACCAGCGTCTCGCGCGACTCCGATACGCCGTGCCTGTCGATTCGAGTGGCCCGCGCCTGCGTTGTGCCGTCTTCCGACCCCATGCTATGTTCACCCGGCCCCTTCGTCGTTATCGTAATCGTTATCGTCCTCGTTATCGTAATCGCCAAGGAGACGCACGCCCGATGGACACCAACCGGAGAGAATTCATGACCGCCACCGGACTCGCCGCTGCTGCAGGAGCGCTCGGCGTTGCGACGTCCGCGCACGCCGTCGAGATCAACGCGATGCAGCCCACACCGGAACAGATGCAGGCCTTCGTCGCGCTGCCCGACGACGGTCCGATCGTCATGCTCAATCTGCTCAAGATGAAGCCCGACGGCGGCCAGGCGGAGTACATGAAATACTCCGCCGCCGTCCTCCCGATGGTCGCCAAACTCGGCGGCAAGGTCCTCTTCATGGGCCGCGGCCACTTCTGTCTCATCGGCAACGGCGACTGGGACGCCGTCGCGCTCGTGCAGTACCCCAGCAAGGCCGCGTTCATCCAGATGACGTCGTCGCCCGAGTACCAGGCCATCCACCACCACCGCAACGCCGGTCTCGCCGGACAAATCCTCTACGCGCTCCTGCCGGGCGCGCCCACTGCGGCAAGCTGACCGAACCGCGCCCGGATGCCGCCTCGCGAACGCTTCTACGGCTGGTACCTGCTCGTCGCCGCGTGCTTCATCTACGGCTTCGGCATCACGCCCGGCTATTACTCGTGGGGACAATTCTTCAAGGGGCTCGAGTCCGATTACCACTACACGCGCGCCGATCTCGGCATGTTCTCCGGCATCTTCACCTTCCTCTACAGCGCCGTCGGACCGCTCGTCGGCTGGGCACAGCGCCGGTTCAGCATCCGCTCCGTGATGACCTTCGGCGCGCTGATGATGGCCGCGGGCTATTTCATCGTCTCGAATGCCGACACCAAGTTCGAGTTCTTCGTCGGCTTCTCCGTCCTCGGCGGCATGGGCGTCGGACTCTCCACCATCGTCCCGTGCCAGACGCTCGGCCAGAACTGGTTCCTCAAACGCCGCGCCCTCGCCATCGCGCTCATGATGGCCTCGGGCGGCGTCGTCGCGCCCATGATCACCAACATGGACGAGTACATCCTCGCGCACTACTCCTGGCGCACCGGTTGGGAGATCATCGCGCTGATGTCGCTCGCCGTCGCCGTCATCGCCGCCGTCTTCGTCCGCGACACGCCCGAGCAACTCGGCCAGCATCGCGACGGCCTCCCGCCGAAGGACGGCGCCATGGCCGCGAAATCGACCGTCGCCGACCGCTGGACCGCCAAGCAGGCCTTTCGCACGCACCAGTTCTGGCTCATCGTCGTCGCCGGCACCGCCTATGCCGTGCCCTGGGGCGTCGTCATCTTCCACGGCGCCTCGCACATCCGCGCAATCCCCGGCCTGGAAGCCAGCGCCGGCACGCTGATGGGCACGCTCGCCATCATTAGCATCTTCGGCCGGCTCTCCGGCAGTCTCGGCGACTGGTTCAAGCCGCAAACCGTTCTGATGGTGTCCCTCGTCTTCGAGGGCATCGGCGTCATTGGATTTCTCTACACCACGTCGTACTGGATGGGTGTCGCGTCGTTCGTGCTCGTCGGATTCGGGTTTGGCGCTGCCTACGTCAGCATCCCGGTCGTCTTCACTGACTTTTTCGGCCGCACCGCGTTCGGACTTACGTCAGGTGTCCGCATGATGATCACCGGCGTCTTCAACGGCCTCGCGCCCTACGTCGCCGGACACCTCTTCGACTCCACCGGCTCGTACACTATTCCGTTCTGGGGTCTCTTCGCCGTCGCGCTACTCGGAGCGGTCGCCGCCGCCGCCGCACGCAACCCCGGCGCGCCGCCCGAAATCGCCCCGCGCCACCTCACCGATCGCGCCGCGTGACCAATCCCTACCCCAGCCCGCGCTTCGCTCAAGTGGCACAGGCGTCCCCGCCTGTGAGCGCCGCACGAAGTCGCGTTACTCCCGCACGCGGATCGACGCGAGCGCTTTCTCCATCGCCGCGCGTTCGTCTTCCGAGTACGCGGCGATAAACATCACTGACCAGCCTCGCGTCGCGAATGCGTAACAATCGACGCGCGCCTTCGTTTGCATGCCGCCCGGTCCCGGCTCGGCCGACCATACCTCGAAGAACAATGCAAGTCCGTCCACGTTGCCGATGCGCGCCTCCCCGGCTTCGCGCACGATTTGCGATTGGTGTTTGCTTTGCTTCGCGGCCCGCCCCATTGTCGCTAGGTGATGACGAACGCTCGCGATCCCTCCCGGATACCCGATCTTGCGCGCCTCGCACATCAACGAGCCTCGATACGCCTGCGCGACGCCCGGCGGGCCCTCCGCCATCAGAAAAAGCACTTTCGCACGCTTGCTCTCAATCTGCTCCGGCTCGATCCCATACGTTTGCTTGTAGTTCTCCGCGATTTGGCCAAGGATTTCCTCGCGAGACACCGGAAACCAGCCATCCGGCACCGCTACGCCCATCCGAAGGTGCCGATTGTAGTACGTGCCGTCTCGAACCGTGCCGTGGTCCAGCCCGCGGAACCGCATCGCAAGCGGAAGGGCGATGAGCACCGCGATTGCGGCAACCAGTACACGTTTCAACAGGGATAGACTCCTTGCGGTCGGCGTCTCGCTAAATCTCCGGATACGTGTACGCCGACTCCTGACTGATCGTCAACAGCCGCATGATCTCCGCGCCGTTGTTCGCCCGCGCCTTGAAATCGAACGACATCGAGATTGATTCCTCGATATCGCCCAGCGCCGGGTCGAACGGCGATGTACCCGACGCGGTAAACGCCAGCGTCGACGTCTCCACGCGCACGCCCGGCGGCACTTCGCCGAACCCGACATTCTTCGCCTCGATCTGCGCCCGCACCACCTGGCACTGGACGCCCGCGATCTCCTTCACTTCGACCAGTTGCGCGAATCCAGTCACGTCCGCATCCGAAAGCGATATTTCCGTATCGTCGAACCCCGCCTTGATCAACTCCGGACTCAGGTTCCACTGATCACCCGGGTTCACGCGTCCCGGCGGACCGAACACCTCTTGGTCGGAAGCGTTCGACGGATCGCCCACACCAAAGATACCCTGCAACGCGGACTGGATCGCTGGCTCGATACTGCGAGGGAGGCCCTGAATGTCATCGTCGCTGCCCGGCACCGCCGTTGACACGATCTCCGCGCCCGGCTGCAACGGCGTCACCGGTTCCCCGTTCGACGTCCCCGACATGGACCGGATCGTCCACCGAATCTTCGTCGCTTCTCCGGCGACCGAAACCTCCAGCACCTCCGAGTCCACCTCGTACCGCAATCGCGCCGAGTGGTTGTCCGCATTCGCGAGCTGCCCATTCATCGACATCGACTGGCTCAACTCGACCTCGACGCTCCCCACCTCCGTCCGCCGGTCCCCCACCTCCGCCGCCCTCGAGAAAATTACCTCATAGCCGGATTCCGCCGGTTCACCCCCGCACCCTGCGACACCCGTAACAACACTGAACAGAATCGCCGCCCGATGGAGCTTCGATGTCATTCGTTTCCCTCCGATTGGTCCCGCGCTATGATACACGCACGCGACGGGAGCCGGATTCTACATCGTGTATCGGACTACTCACGCCGCGTTCGGTTCAAATGGGAGATGCAACATGTGTCGAATACCGGTACTACTCGCGATCGTGGCGATTTTCGCGGGCCTCGTCGCCGTCGCGCAACAGGAACAGCCCGCCGGATTCGCCGGCGGATTGACGCGCGATCCGAACTCGGACACCGGCCCAATCGCCGTCCGCAACGACGTCCCGAAACCCGCCGACGAAGTCCTCACGCTGCGCTATTTCAAGATCAAGAAAGGCACGTTTCCGGAATTCCTCAAGGCGAGCCAGGAAGGCGTCTGGCCCTATTTTGAGAAAATCGGCTCGCGCGTCGTCGGCATGTGGCAAGTCATCCACCCCGACCTCT
>CAYUZD010000145.1:0-7968 GCA_964449475.1 uncultured Nitrospirales bacterium | reverse complement strand
TGCACGCGCGTCGCCAGCCACAGCGTCCACGGCACCGCGATGAGCAGCAGCAACACCCAGGGGTCGGCAAACCGCGGCCACTCGGTCATGCGACGGCCTCGAGCCGGAACCGCTGCACCCGGTGGTTCTCGGTGTCCGCGACGAACACGTCGCCGTCCTCGGAGACCGCGACGCCGCGCGGCGCGGCGAACTGGCCGGGAGCGCGGCCCGCGGCGCCGTACAGGCCGAGACACTCGCCCGCGGCGCTGTAACGGGACACGCGGTTCGCGCCGTATTCGCAGGCGAGAATCGAGCCATCCGGCGCGATGTCGATGTCATGCGGAAACTTCAGCTCGCCGCGGTTCGTGCCGGGCCGGCCGATGACACGAACGAGCGCGCCCGACGGCTCGAACAGTTGCAGCCGGTGGTTGGTCGTGTCGGCGACACAGATCGCGCCGTCGGCCGTCATCGCGATCGCCATCGCGCGGTTGAACTGACCCGGCTCGGTCCCGTGCGACCCCCAACCTCGGCGATACTCGCGGTCCGCGCCGAACACCTGCACGCGTTCCGTGCCGTCGCCGTACTCGCTGATAAAGTATTCGCCCTCCGCCGACTCGACGATGCCCGTAGGATAGATGAAGTTTCCGGGCGCGTTGCCGTATTCGCCCCACATACGAATGAGTTCGCCATCGCGCGTGAACTCCGCGATCCGGCTGTAGTGCGTGTCCGGCAACAGCACGCGGCCGTCGCGCGCGAAGGACACGCAGGTCGGCGTGCCGTTGTCGTACTCGGGCATGCGCCAGCCGCGGACGAATTCGCCGTCGCGCGTGAACGCCTGCACGCGGCCGATCATGTCCACGACGTACACCCGGCCGTCGCGCACGCCGATCGCCCGCGGACGCATGAATTGGCCGTCGCGCGTGCCCTGGCCGCCCCACGTCACCACGCCGTGCGCGGCGCGTGAATCCGGAGCGCATGACACGGCGACCGACGACGCGGAAATCACAAGGAACGCGCGGCGGGATAGCACGTCGGTCGAATAGTCCTCACGGTCGAGTTGAGAATCGTCGCCGCGGATTGACATGCGACAGCCGCGTTACGACGTGCGCACGGAATTGGGCCGGAAGACCAACCAGAGCACCAAGCCTAGAGGCCACGGCTGCAGCAGCAACACCAGCAGAGCGACGAGTAGTCCTGACTTGCCCCGATCACGCGCATCCCCCGCGGCCCAAAAGACCGTGAGCAGGATGACGACGAGATAGAGAAGCGCGAAAATCGAAATGGACACTCAAGTCTCCTCCTGCGATGACCCGGCCGCGCTAACGTGGATTCGCGCTACGGCTGCGCCTTCTCCGGCTCGATCGCGCCGAAGTATTGCCGGACATACTCCTTCGCGCCCGCGGGGATTTCTTCCTGCGTCAGCGCCTGCTCCGCTTCCTGTTCGAGTTGCTCGAACGTGCCGCTCAGGTAATCAACCGTCGCCTCTTCGCCCGCTTCCGGCGCGCTGCGCTGCAACAGATCCGCGAGCATCTTGCCTTTCGTGAGCGGGCCCGGCGCCTGCGTGGGCTGGAACCCGGCCTCGATCTCCGGCACGTGGCCGATGCGATTGCCCGTGCCGCGTCCCGCGCCGCCGAGACCCAGTCCGTGGCCATGGCCGTGGCTTGAACACTGGCCATTCTCACACTGGCCTCCCTCGCCGAGTTTCGATCCGCACTCGCGGCAGTATCCGCTCTTGCCCATCATGTCGCCCTTCCACTGCGCGAGATAGGCCTTCGTCGCCTGCATCTGGTCGAGTTGCTTCATCAGCGACTCGATGTCCGCCACAGATAGCTCCGCGAGTTGCATCGCCTCGGACGCCGCCTTCATGTCGCCCGATTCGAGCGAAGCCGACGCCTTCGCGAGCGCGGCTGCGAGCGATTCACTCATCGAGGACATGTTCGCGGCGGTTGCTTCGGACAGTTTCTTGAGGTCGCTCGCGAGCGCCTTGCGTTCGGCCTCCGAGAGCGATCCGTCGGTCAGTTTCTTCTCGATTTCCTTGATTTCCTTCAACGCCTCCGCGAGCTTGCCGTCCTGCAACGCTTTCGCGACGTCCTGCGCCATGCCGAACTTCTGCATGTCGCCCGACAACTGCGGCAGCGCGCCCTTCTCGGCCAGTTGCTTCTGTTGTTCCGCGAGTTTCTCGGCGAGATTGTCCAGTTTGGCTATCGCCTGTTTCTCCGTCAGCTTGCCGGAATCCATCTGGTTCGCGAGGTCGCCGAGTTCCGCCGTGATCTCGCTCAGCGGCGACGCTTCGCCGGCGTTCGCCTCCTCTTTCAGAGGCTCGAGCGCTTCGCGGATGCGTTCCACATGGACGGCGACCGCTTCGCGGCGTGCGTCGGCCTCGGCCGTGCGTGCGTTGTAGTCGAACAAATCCAACTCGGGCAGGAACACGTATGCCAGACCCAGCGCGAGCAGCGGCGCATAGATCCAGCGCGCGCGCGGTCCGATTGCGAGCGGCACGGCGCGTGACGCGTTCGCGCCCGCCGCCTTGCGTTGCGCATCCTCGCGCGCGGCTCGCGCCATCGGCGATGGATGGTCCGCAAGTTCGAGCGCCGTCGTAATGCGTTCGCGAAGTCCGAAGGCGTGGTCCGCCGCGAGCGCCGCGTCGGCCTCCGTCGGCCTCCGCAAAACCGCGACCGCGAGTCCTACGGGATAACTCGCCGCAAGCACGCCAATCACGATCCAGAATGGATCGCCCAGCGCCGGGAACAGCCGCGTCGCCACCACCCACAGTAAGGACGCCAGGCTCGCCACGAACAGGCACCGGAGTGCCCAATCGATCCACCCGCGCACGAACATCCGCGCGCGTACCCGCCGCACGAGTTGTCTGACCGGGTCGGTGCCTATCGGGGTTGGCTCAACCATGCGTTCGCTCCCACTCGTCCTTAGTTACAGGACAGATCGGCCCATATTCGATCAACGGCCCAGTCCGACTGTTGTCCCATTCTAACTAGGCTGGCGAAGTCCGGCAATGCGGCCCCCGTCCAACGGTCGGCAGTTTCCACACTCATTGAATCCCGGCGCCCTGTTCCCGGATCAATCGGTAATCGCATCGCAAAAATATACTTATAATAATAAAAACAATAAATAACCCTTCGTTTCCCGCACGCGCTTCCTCAAGAGTTGCGCTCTCAAGCTGGAAGCGGCGTCCCGCCGCTTCGCGCCCGAGGGCAACACTTGTCCATATGTAATAGACGGATTAGGTTCATGAACGGGGACGCCGCCGCTCGAAATGGGTCATGATGAACAGGCCCGGGCGACTCCCGCCAGGGTATGACTGGGAAAGAGGCCATGGACGTGACCCAACGGTTCGGCGACCGGGTCGGACATTATGCAAAGGCGCGGCCATCGTATCCGGTCGGCGTGTTGGATTTTCTCGCGGCCGCGTTCGGGCTCGCCGCGGGTCAGACGGCCGCGGACCTCGGATCCGGCACCGGAATTTTCTCCGCGCTGCTGCTCGATCGTGGACTAACGGTCCACGCGGTCGAACCGAACGCGCCGATGCGTGAGGAAGCGGAGCGCGCGCTGGGCGGCCGGCCGGGCTTTAACAGTCACGCGGCGCGCGCGGAAGAGACCGGCCTGCCGGACAAAACCGTTGACTGGTTCACGGCCGCGCAGGCGTTTCACTGGTTCGATCCCGAATCGACGCGCGCGGAGGTCCGCCGAATCCTCCGGGCTGGAGGGTGTGGCGCACTCATCTGGAATGATAGGCAGACCGATACTTCACCGTTTGCGGATGCGTACGAGAAATTCCTGATCGAGTGGAGTGTGGATTACGACAAGGTGAAAGCATCGTACGAGAACCCCGATCACATCGCGCGCGTGCTCGGACCGGATTACGTACGGCGATCGTTTCCGCACGCGCAGGACATGGACCGCGACGCGTTTCGCGCGCGTCAGCAATCGGCGTCGTACGTGCTCAAGGCCGACACACCGCGCGGCCAGACCATGATGCAGGCGCTCGACCGGCTGTTCGACACGTTCCAGGAAAACGGGACTGTCCGCTTCGATTACCACGCGAACGTCTACGCCGCGCGTATCACGGCGTAACGTGCGGCGGGTGGGTTGCGACGATGCGGAATGCGCGTGGACACGCCCAAGCAGACCCCGCTTGGGCGTGGCACCCGGATGGTTCGGAGGGCAACGCCCTGCCCCAGTGTATTAGACGCCGACCATGTCCTCGACGTGGCCGATGCCGTACTTTTGCAGGCGGTAGCGTAGCGACCGCGCAGTGAGCCCGAGCAGGTGTGCGGCCTTCTTCTGCGAATGCCGCGTGCGCGTGAGCGCCTGCTCGATCAGCTTGATCTCGATCTCCGAAATCAACGCTTCGAGATCGAGCCCTTGAGGCGGCAGGTCCGTCACGGACGGCGGCGTCTGCGGCAGGTGGTGCGTGATGTTATGCGGCAGCTCGTTCACGTCGATGCGTTCGCCGTTGCACAGCGCGATCGCGCGTTCGACCGCGTTGCCGAGTTCGCGCACGTTGCCGGGCCAGTCGTAGGAGCACAGCGCGTCCATCGCCTCGGATGTGATGATGGGCACCCCACGGCCCATCTTCTCCGCGTGCCGCGTGAGGAAATGGCGCACGAGCAGCGGGATGTCGTCCGGCCGCTCGCGCAACGCCGGCACGTTCAGCGGGATGACGTTGAGGCGGTAGAAGAGATCTTCGCGGAAGGTGCCCTCACGGACCATGTCCTCGAGGTCGCGGTTCGTCGCGGACACGATGCGCACGTCGACGTTGATCGTTTCCGTGCCGCCGAGGGGGGTCACGACGTGGTTGTCGAGCACGCGCAGCAGCTTGACCTGGAGTTGCAACGGCATTTCGCCGATCTCGTCCAGGAACAGCGTGCCGCCGTTGGCGACGACGAAGAGACCGTCCTTGTCCTCGACCGCGCCGGTGAACGCGCCCTTCTTGTGGCCGAAGAGTTCGCTCTCAAGCAGGTTTTCGGGAATGCCGCCACAGTTGATGGCGACGAAGGGCTTCTGCGACCGCTCGCTCAACTGGTGCACGCTTCGCGCGACGAGTTCCTTGCCGACGCCACTCTCGCCGTGGATGGCGATCGTGCTCGGCAACACGGCGACGCGCCGGACCATGTCCTTCACCTGAAGGATCGCCGGGCTGACGCCGATCATGTTGGTGACCTGGCCGAGCTTGGCCTGTTCCTTGCGCAGCGCCTTGTTCTCGCGCACGAGGTCGCGCTGCTGGATCGCGCGATGCACGAGCAGTTTGATCTCGTCGTTCTTGAACGGTTTGAGGACGTAGTCCGCCGCGCCGCGCTTCATCGCCTCGATCGCGGTCTCGACGGAACCGTGGGCTGTCATCATGATGGTCGGCGTGCCTTTGCCGTGTTCCTGCAGCCATTCGAGGAAGCGCATGCCCGCGTGCGCGTCGCTGCCGATCCGCAGATCGGTGAGCACGACGTCGCACGGCTCGTGCTCGAGCGCGCGCTTGCCCTCCTCGCAGTTCGCCACGGTCGTGACGTGATACCCGTCGCCTCCGAGGATGATATCGAGCAGCTCGCGCATGCCCGCCTCGTCGTCGATGACCAACACCCGTTTCCGTGCGCTCACGATGATTGCTCCCTTCCCTGCTCGGCCGCGGGCAGCGACACCCGCATCGAGCACCCTCCGCCCTGCCGGGCCGAGGCGCGAATGGTCCCGTCGTGCGCCGTCACGATGCGAATGCACACGGCGAGGCCCATGCCCACGCCCGATTCCTTCGTTGTAAAGAACGGTTCAAAAATTCGCGCGACCTTGTCCGGCGCGATGCCCGGACCGGTATCGTCGAACCGGATACTGACCGGTCCCGGACCTGCGTCAACGGCGATATCGAGATCGCCCTTCATTTCCATGGCTTCGACCGCGTTCTTGGCCAGATTCACGAACACCTGCTTGATCTGTGACGGGTCGCACGAGATGCGCCGCGCCGTGTCCGGGCACGCGACCTTGACCCGCAGGCCACTCTTGTCGGCGTATTCGCGGCGGACGAGTTCCGCGGTCTCGTGGACGAGATCGCGCACGTCGACGAGTTCGCGTTTGCGCGATGGTTCCCGCGCGAAGCTGAGAAATCCGCCGACGATCTCGTTTAGGTGGTCCGACTCGCGCAAGGCCATATCACGCAGCTTGGCTTGCAGCTTGGGATCGGGCGCGCCCCGGCCGAGTTCCTCGACCGCGCCGCGGATGACTGCAACGGGGTTGCGTATCTCATGGGCAAGTCCCGCGGCGAGTTCGCCGACGACGGCGAGTCGGTCCTGGCGGCGCAGCTCTTGCCGCATGGCGTCCATCTCCGCGAGGTCGGTGAAGGACGCGATGACGCCCGTGATGTTGCCCTTGGCGTCACGGATGAAGTTTGTGGTGAGGCCGAGGAGGACGTCCTCGGTGTGGAGGGCGTTGACGGCCTTGAACTCGTAGCGGGAGAAGTCGTGGCGCGACCGAAGCGCGGTGACGATCGGACATTCCCCGCCGCCGGCCACGCGCAAAATGGAGGCGATACTGCGGCCGACCGCAGACTCGCTCTTAACGCCGAGGAGTTCGCACGCGGACTCGTTCATCACGTTCACGATGCCGCGGGCGTCGGTGATGAGGAAGCCGCTGTTCATGTTGTCGAGGACTTCGCGCTGGAACTCCTGGAGCCGGTGGATGCGCTGGTTCCAGTATCCGGAGACGAAGGCCGCGAGGTAGAACGCGAGCGACTGGATGAGAAGGTTGTAGACGAGCTCGAAGTTGGATCGGCTCCGCCCCATGGCGATCGGGCCGACGATCTGGCTCGCCATGAAGAGCGCGGCAAACGTGGCAATGACAAAACCCTGCGACAGTCCGAGCAGCAACCCGGCCTCGAGCACGACCACGACGAACATGAAGGTGAAGAGGCTGGTCGCGCCGTGGGTGTAGGCCACCGTCATCGCGACGATGCCGAAGTCGACCCCGACCTGGATCCAGCGTTGGGCGGTGCCGGGCCGGTCCTGGCGCTCGACCGTGTGCAGCGACCACAGGCTCGAAACGAAGCCGATGACGTAGCAGGCGAGCAGCGTCGTTTGCCCGCGTTCGAGTTCGAGGAACGCGGCGCCTACGGCCAAGACAGAGAGCACGCCGATCCGCGCCACGCCGAGATAGCGCAGCCACATGATCTGGCGGTCGTACACGAACTCCGCGCGCGGGGCCTTGGCCGGCGCGGCGAGTCCGAGACGCTCTATGCCCTGAAGCGACGTCATGGTCAGATGGTGGCGGCCTTGTCGATGAGCTGCTGCAACCCTTCGGGGTTGGAGCTGCGTTTCATCGCGACGTCGTAGCTGATCACGCCGCGCTTGTACAGGCGGTAGAGAGACTGGTTCATCGTCATCATGCCCTCCGCGGTCGAGATTTCGATGATCGACGGGATCTGCTGCAGCTTCTCACCGCGAATCAGTGCGCGAATCGCGGGGTTCGCCAGCATGATCTCGAGCCCGAGCGCGCGGCCGTGTCCGTCGGCGCGCGGCAGCAACTGCTGCACGACGACGCCCTCGAGCACAAACGAAAGCTGCGTGCGGACCTGATCCTGCTGTTCCGCCGGGAACACGTCCACGATGCGGTTGATGGTCTGCAATGCGTCGTTCGTGTGCAGCGTCGCGAAGGCCAGGTGACCTGTTTCCGCGACCGTGAGCGCGGCGAGGATGGTCTCCTTGTCGCGCATCTCACCGATGAGAATCACGTCCGGGTCCTGGCGCAATACGCGCTTAAGCGCGGCGCCGAAGGACTTGGTGTCGGCGTTCAGCTCGCGCTGGTTGACGACGGCCTTGTTGTGCGAATGGAGGAACTCGATCGGGTCTTCGATGGTGATGATGTGCACTTCGCGTTCGCGGTTGATCTTGTCGATGATCGACGCGAGCGTGGTGGACTTGCCGCTACCGGTCGGTCCGCAGACGAGCACGAGACCGTTCGGCCGGTACGCGAAATCGGACACGCACTTGGGCAGGC
>CAYUZD010000144.1:0-8008 GCA_964449475.1 uncultured Nitrospirales bacterium | reverse complement strand
CGCATCGACAGGAACCGCATGATGATGCCCTGGTTCATCAGCATGAACGCGCCGGAATTCGCCAGCCCGTCCTGCGCGAAGATGCCGAGCGCGCTGAACTCCGGCGGCTCGTTCATCGGCGAAAACGCGAACCGGTGCCCCTGCGGCAACAGCGACCAGAAATCGCCGAACCCGCCCACGTGCCACACTCCGACCAGAAACACGCCGATGCCGGCGACCAACAGAATCAGCCCCTGCGCGAGGTCCGTCATGATGACCGACGTCTGCCCGCCGGACATCACGTATACCATCACGACGATCGCCGTGATGAACGCGCCGAACATCACCGGCCACCCGAGCAGGGTCTGCATCGCCGTCCCGATCGTGTACAGGTTGATGCCCACGTACCCGACCAGATAGACGAGAATCAGGAGTGTCGCCGAGAGCCGCGCGATGGTGCCGAACCGCCGCTCGAAATACTCCGGCACCGACTGCACGCGCATGTAATAGATGATCGGCAGCCATACACATAGCACCAGCGGCATCCAGAACCAGTCGTTGAAATACGTCTGCACGCTCGAGATGCCGTAGCGGAACCCGGCGTCGCTGTACTTGACGAATGAGTAGCTGCCCACCGTCGTCGCGACCAGCGAGAACGCAATCAGCCACCAGGCGAACCGCTGCCCGCCGAAGAAAAAGTCCTTCGTCGTGCGCGTGTACTTGCCGAACCACGCGCCGAACGCGACGATGCCGACGAAGTAGACGACGAGTACGGCGTAATCGAGCGGATGGCCGATGGGTTCGGTGTTCACGTGCCGCCGCCCTCGCCCACGTACGGCAACACAAACGTGAACAGCGCGGCGAGCACGAGCAGTCCGACGTAGCCGCCCCACACGACCGCCACCAGCCGCTGCGCGTTACGGTCGCCGCGGACCAGGTACCCGCTCGAGTACCCGCACCACACGCCCACCGCGCACATCACCGCGCCCACGCTGAATTGCAGCAGCAAGGGATAAATTCGTAGCCAGTCCACCGCGCCCGCCTCCCGTGAGCGGCAAACATAACGGAACCAGTGCGCGGCATGCCAGTCGAATCCGGTCCCGGCGATCGCGCCGGATTGATGATGCCTCCCCCGATGTCATCCTGAGCAAAGCGAAGGAACTCGCACACCAACAGCCACCCATCGCGAGCGCGTCGATCCCTCAATACCAGTCGAGTGCTGCCTTCACCGACTCGACCGCGTTCTCGTCGTCATTGTCGAGGGCCGTCAGAAAGTCAATCCCGGTTTGCCGTTCCACTTCGTCGACTGTCTTCTGGAACTTGGAATGGTTGTAAGGCTTCCTCGGCGGAAGCACGCGCTCGCTCTCTGAGTTCGGATAAATGAATGCGAGCACATGCGGGCGGTCCGAATCCTCCGACTCACGGATGACGATCTTGAAGAACGCGTTCGGCACCGCGACGGGCAGTTCGCCTGCATCCTCGTCGCCGATCCACATCCGCGGCCGCCCGTTCCGGATGATCGGGCCGCAAACGATCCAGACTCGCTTGTACTTGTTGGCCCATTTCGCGGTCTTGTCCTCGAGGTTCCTCCAGATTTTCTTGTTGAGCAAAGGCGATTGGGGCGCGGCGTTGAGCAAAGTATGCGTGTTCTTGTCGGCCTCGCGGCTGATCCGCGCCGCGTGGTTCTTCATGCACATATGGCCGCGTTCCCAGCGGTCGCCCTCGCCAAGATACGAATCGTCGTGCGGCGCGATTCCGTCATCGAAGAGGTCGTCGTCTGTAAACCAATCCGGCCGCTTATACGACGGCACGCTGCCAGAGAACTCCTTGATCTCGTACGCGACCCATTCCGGAATCCGATAGATGTCCGCGTCGCCGTCGCCCGTGTCGTCGTCGTCGCTGTCGAAGCTCACCGTAAACGCCTCGAACTCGCGGACGATGTCCGTCGGCTGCGTCACCCAGCGGTCGTGCTCGTATCCGGGCGCCGATCCCGGACTCTGCGCGAAACCGATCGCCGCGACCAGCCAGATGCCCGCCGCTGTCCCTATGCGCCGCATATGCCCTCGCCCTCCCGGATTACGAACCGTACTCAATGGGTACACACGTGAATTCGTTCAGTCTACGTCCGCGCGTCCTGTGCATCAATCGATTCCGCGCCCGGTCCACTGGCTGGACTCCGCAATGTCCGGCTGGTATGACATGGGCCTCAATCGTCCGTGGAGACTCCGGCTTGATGTCATTCGCGTCACATCCCAAGTTACCGAATTCAGTCCGTGCCGTTACCGTCGCTGCGGTGTGCCTGCTAGCCGCGGCGGCCCACGCGCAACACGGCGCGCCGGGCGGAGAGTGGCCCGCCTACAGCGGCGATCGCGGCAGCACGAAGTACTCCGCGCTGGACCAGATTAACGCCGGCAACGTTAAGGACCTTGCCGTCGCGTGGCGCTGGGAGTCGCCGGACAACGCGATCTTCGCCGCGAACCCGACCAAGGCGCCGAACTCCTACAAGGTGACGCCGATCATGGTCGGCGGCGTGCTGTACACGGCGACGACCTACGGCCAGGCGTGCGCAATCAATCCCGAGACGGGGGAGACGCTGTGGGTGTTCGACCCCGGCGTCTGGAAGGGCCAGCGGCCCGGCAACCTCGGGTTCAACGCGCGCGGCCTCGCGTATTGGACCGACGGCGCGGGCGACGAGCGTATCTTCATCGGCACCAACGAGGCCTACGTCTACGCGCTGAACGCGAAGACCGGCGAACGCATCGATTCGTTCTGGGATGGCGGCCGCATCGACCTGATGGAGGGCCTCAACCACCCCGTCGATCGCCGCAATCTGTTCTCGATCTCTCCCGGAACGATCTGCGGCGACACGCTCGTGATGGGCATGGGCGTGAACGACCGGCCCATCGTCAAGGAGATGACCCCCGGTGACGTCCGCGGCTACGACGTCCGCACGGGCAAGGTGAAATGGACGTTTCACAATCCGCCGTGGAAGGGCGAGCCGGGCTACGACACGTGGAAGGACGGCGCCGCGGACTACACCGGCAACTCGAACGTCTGGTCGCACATGTCCGCCGACCCCGAACTCGGCCTCGTCTATCTGCCGTTCGGCACGCCGACCAACGACTTCTACGGCGGCCACCGAAAGGGCCAGGGACTCTTCGCAGAGACTCTTGTCTGTCTCGACGGCGACACCGGGGAAGTGAAGTGGTACTTCCAGCACGTCCACCACGGCGTCTGGGACTGGGACTTCCCGACCGCGCCCGTGCTGTGCGACATCGTCGTCGACGGCAAACCGATCAAGGCGCTCGCGCAGCCGACGAAGCAGGGTTTCCTCTGGGTGCTCGACCGCGAGAACGGCGCGCCGGTCTGGCCCATCGAGGAGCGCCCCGTCCCGCAATCGACCGTTCCCGGCGAGGAGACCTGGCCCACGCAGCCGTTCCCGACCAGGCCCGCGCCGTACACGTTCATGGGCGCGACGCCGGACCTGCTGACCGATTTCACGCCGGAGCTGAAGGCGAAGGCGCTCGCGATCCTCGAGGAGTACAACTACGGCCCGGTCTACACCCCGCCGCTCGCCGGCGCGGACGCCAAGATGACCATCGTGCACCCCGGCTGGTTCGGCGGCGCGAACTGGATGGGCGCGGCCTACGACCCCGAGTCGCAACGCATCTTCATCCCGTCGCTGAACAACGCGATGAGCACCTACCGCCTCATCCAGCCCGACCCGGCGCGGTCGAACTTCGACTATATCGCCGAACTCGGCCGCGGCCCCGAGGGACCCGAAGGCCTGCCGCTGTTCAAGCCGCCCTACCTCCACGTGACCGCGATCGACCTCACGACCGGCGAGCACGCGTGGGAAATTCCCGTCGGCGACGGCCCGCGCGATCACCCCGCCATCGCGCACCTCAACCTGCCGCCGCTCGGCGACGTGGGCGGCCGCGCGCACCCGCTCGCGACCAAGTCGCTCCTCTTCATTACCAACGCCGCCGCCGACAAACCCAACTTCCGCGCGATCGACAAGAGGACCGGCGAAGTCATCCACCAAATGACGCTCCCCGCCTCCCCCTCCGGCACGCCCATGACGTACACCTTCAACGGCAAACAATACATCGTCACCGCCACAGGCGGAGGCCGCGACCCCGCCGAACTCATCGCGCTGGCGTTGCCTTAACGCGCGTCCGAGTCGCGCGTTGGAACCGCAACCCCTTTATTAACCACCGATAAAAACTGATGAACACCGATTGGTTCGGAAATAGGGAAATAGGGAAATAGGGGACAGCCACCTATTTCTGGCGGAGTCACCGGGAGCTTTGACGACACGGACGCCCTGCCCGGCCATCATTGCGCTCGCGCTAACCGTCCGCTTGAACGTTCAACCCTGACGATTGGGAAAACACTATATAATGGCGTCCGCCGACATGGCTCGATGAAGAGTATCAGGGCGCGACAGGATGAGGTAAGCCGCATGTTCAACCGGATCACGTTCGATTCCAACATTATGGGAGGCCGCGCCTGCATTCGCGGCATGCGAATCCCCGTATCCGTAATCGTCGGTCAGATTGCTCATGGAGCTGCGTTCGACGAGATTCTTGAAAACTATCCCGATCTTGAACGCGAAGACATTCAGGAAGCGATCGAGTACGCGGCCTGGCTCGCCCAGGAAGAGATTCACTCTAGCTAGGGACCGATCGTGCATTTCCTGGCTGACATGGGTGTCGGAACCAAAGTCGTCGAGTGGTTGAACGCGCACGGGCACGACGCGGTTCACCTACGCGACTTCGGCCTCGAACGACTTGAGAACGGCAAGATCTTTCAGAAGGCGGTGGACGAGAACCGCACGGTACTGACGTTCGATCTCGATTTCGGAGAAATCGCCGCTACCACAAGCGGAGCGCGGGCGAGTGTTATCGTATTTCGGCTGCACAATACGCGGGTAGCCCATGTAATCGAACGCCTGGATTCGGTGTTGATCGACTCATCGCATCTGCTACAGGAGGGAGTTGTGATCAGCGTCGAGGAAACTCGTCACAGAATTCGACGATTCCCGATCGGCGGTCGGAATCGTTAAGAGGCACTATCGAGAGCTCCGAACATGCATCCCGGATCAGCCCGCCAGAGCCATCTATTCGTGGGGACTTCGCCTCCGCAAATTCAAAACTCTCGCTATCACCATGCCGCCAGTATTTCCTCCGCAATCGCGAACGACAACGTCATGCCCGCGCCACCGAGGGCGTTTACGACTCGGACGCCCGGCTCCGCTTCGGTCGTTAGTAGGCTCCCGCCGTCGGTTCGCTTGAGGTAAGTGCCGGTCCAGCGTGCGGCGGGGTCTAGGTCGGGCGCGCCGAGGAGTTCGCGGGCGCAGTCCATCACCAGTTCGTCGATGCGCGGGAGGTAGTCTTGGCCGCCGAGGTCGCCGTAGCGGTGGGAGTCGCCGAGGACGAGTTCTCCGAGGTGGTTTTGCGCGACGAGCACGTGGATGCCGTAGGCGTCGAGTTCCGGGTGTTCGGTGGCGACGCGTCGCCGCAACGCACCGATCGACGGGCAGTCGTCGAATGCCGGGTAGTGCCGCAGCGCGAGGCCGCTCGCGATGTGCGGCCCGAGCCGCCAGCCGCGCGGCTGGGGCCGCGTGCGCATCATCTGGAGCGTGCAGACCGCCAGCGGCTGCCCGGCGTAGATCTCCGGAAACAATCTCGCAGTATCCACACCGCTGCAAACTACAAACCGCCTCGCCGGAAACCGTCCGCCCGCCTCCGTCACGGCCATCCCGCGCCCGATTTCCGCGACCGTCTCGCCAAACCGCACCTCGACGCCCGGCTGCCGCGACAACCACTCCGTCAGCCGCGCGACCGCCTCCCGCGGGTCGATCGCCAGCTCGTTCGGCGACCACAGCGCGCCGAGCAGGCCCTCCGCGCGAAGCGCTGGACATCGCTCGCGCGCGGCGGCGGAGGAGAGGACCTCGCAGCCCAGCTCCGCGCCCGATCTGGCCGAAAACTCCCCAATTACAGCCAATTCTTCGGCCGTCCGCGCCGCGACCACCGCGCCCGACTCGCGGCACCAGAAGCCGGCCTTCGCCGCCAGCTCCAGCCAGACACCGCGCGACCGCAGCGCGCGCTCACGGTCGAGCCCCGCCCGCTGGCCGAGCGGCCACACCATCCCGAAGTTCCGCACCGACGCGCCGTCCGCCCGCGCGCCGCGCTCTAGCACGACGACGCTCCACCCGCGCCGCACCGCCTCGACGGCGTGCGCGAGCCCCGCGATCCCGGCCCCGACGACGACCAGATCCGTCACCTCGCGCTCCCTCCGCGCGCCGCACGCGCCGCCAGAAAAGTGGCAAAAAATTGGCAATTGCCGCAACTTTGGCGGCGCGCCGATTTCGCCAGCCGTCCAGCAACGCCCGCGCGCCGCACTCGCGCGCCGGAATTTCGGCGACGCCGCTCGCTCGCCGCTCGTTCCCCCTCGCGCGCCCGAAAATTTTCCGCCGAGCGCCGCCGCGATCGGCTCCCGGATCGCCTCGCGGAAAAAAATTTGTGGCGCAGGAAAAAAAAGTATTGCAAAATTGTTTGGTGATGTGGAGAATATGCCGCCTTCGAGATTGTACATCTCGAACAAGCGCAAGTCGCACCGGGGGCGTCACAGCCAGATACGCCAGGGTGCGTGTATCACGTCAGTCTCAATGGTCCTGACAGGAGGGACCTGCCACTTGAGAATGGACGGCCTTTAGGCAGGAGGGTTTATGAATTGCACAAGGGTAAGCATCTCCTCGTCGACTGTTGGGATGTGGATCGCGAGCTCTGTCTAGACGACAGACGCGTCCTCTCCGCCATGGCCAACGCCGCCGAACGCGCGGGGGCCACGGTAATCTCCCAGGTCCGATACAAATTCGGGCACAACTCTCCTCCCGGCTTTGCCGCCGTCATCATGCTCGATGAAAGCCACTGCTCGGCGCATTCCTATGCCGACCTCGGCCTCATCGCCATGGACGTCTTCACCTGCGGCAACACGAACCCGCGGACCGTGCTCAAGTACATCCAGGAAGAACTGGATCTGGGCAACGTCACCATCCGCGAGTTCAAACGGTTCCCCGTCGGTGCGGCCCGGCCCGTCTTGGCTGAAGCCGTATCGGCCCGATGACCGACCCGCACGGCAAGCGTCCCACTCGCCAACTCCACGACGGCGCCCAGGAAGGCCTTCGACCGCTCGAGTCACTCGACGTGTCGAAAGTCGGCTCCTTCGCCGCCATGGTCCGCGCGATGGGCAAGACCGCGTTCAACGGGCGCCAGCTCGGCAACGCACTCGACGTGCTCACCGCGATGGCGAAAGACGACGCGTGCTTCTCCGTGCTCACACTCTCCGGCGCGATGACCGTCGCCAAACAGGGCAGCATCGTCTGCGAACTGATTGAGCGCCGCATCGTCGACGCCGTCGTATCCACCGGCGCACTCATGGCCCACGGCCTATCCGAGGCCGTGGGCTTGACCCACTACGCCATCGACCCCGAAGCCGACGACACCGAACTCTTCGAGAAGGGGTACAACCGCGTCTACGACACCATCGAGATGGAGGCCAACCTCAACGACGTCGCCGAGGTCGTCGCCACCGTCCTCGAGACCGTCACCCCCGAAGGCGGCGTCTGGTCCTCCGCCCGCTTCTGCCGCGCCGTCGGCAAGCACCTCCACGACCAGGGCCACGGCCGCGGCATCCTCAAATCCGCCTACGAACACGACGTCCCCGTCTTCATCCCCGCCTTCACCGACTCCGAAATCGGCCTCGACTTCTCCACCTGGGCCATGAAGACCGCGCTGAAGAAGAATCACGGTGGCGCAGGCATCCTGCCTGCGGATCCAAGCGGCGAAGCACTCGACCCCGACCTCGTCTTCCAGGCCATCCCGCCCTACAACCCCTTCCTCGACCTCCAGGAATACGCCCGCATGTGCGGCAAGGCCCAGACCCTCGGCATCTTCACCATCGGCGGCGGCGTCCCACGCAACTGGGCCCAGCAAGTCGCGCCCTACTACGACATCACCGGCGC
>CAYUZD010000143.1:6360-8013 GCA_964449475.1 uncultured Nitrospirales bacterium | reverse complement strand
ACGGGACGAGCGCATTCCGTTTCGATCAGGCGAGGGAACGAACGTGATAACTCCCAACCTTTTCTCGGCGTTGGGTGTCTGATTCGTTGCGAGTGAGACGTGTTTCTGGTGTCGCGCATGGGCGGCCCGCCCATGCCCACGAGTACCGAATTTCAGGAGATTTCAGTCATGTGGCGTCGGTTGGATGGTTTGTTGGCGGCCGGTGTGGGCCTCCTGGGGGTCTGCGGGACGGCGTTCGGGGCGGAGGCGACCTACGCGAAGGACGTCGCGCCGATTCTGAACGCGAAGTGCTTGCAGTGTCACCGGCCGGGTCAGATGGCGCCGATGTCGCTCACGTCGTATGAGGAAGTGCGGCCGTGGGCGAAAAAGATCCGGGAGATGGTGTCCACGAAGCAGATGCCGCCGTGGCACGCGGTCGAGCACGTGGGCGCGTTCGTGAACGACCGGAGCCTGACGGACGCCGAGATCGCATCGGTGGTGTCGTGGATCGACGCCGGCGCGCCGCGCGGGAATCCGCAGGACGTGCCCGCGCTTCCGGAGTTCGCAGGCGGCGAATGGACGCTGGGCGAACCGGACCTGGTGGTGACGCTCGCGCCGAAGGAGATCCCCGCGGACGGTCCGGACGTGTTCGATCGGATTCCGGGGAAGGTGGCGTTGCCGGAGGACCGGTGGATCAGCGCCGTCGAAATCCTGCCGGGCGACAAGCGCGTGGTGCACCACGTGATCGTGTACCAGATTCACGGGTTCGACTTCGATCCGCAGGGCGGGTGGATGGGCGCGTGGGCGGCCGGGACGGACCCGATGGTGTTCCCCGAGGGCACCGGCCGGATGCTCGGGAAGGGCGCGAACCTGATCGGCGACATGCACTGGCACCCGTGCGGCGAACCGGTGACGGATGAGTCGCGGATCGGCCTGCACTTCGCCGAGAACAACCGGGTCGACAAGGAACTGGTGAACCTGTGGGTGGCGGCGGACGACTTCCTGATTCCGCCGGGCGACCCGAATTACGAGATCCGGTCGCGGTACACCTTCCAGCAGGACGCGTTCGCGATGGGGTTCGCGCCGCACATGCACTACCGCGGGAAGGACTTCACGTACACGGCGCACTATCCCGACGGGCGAAGCGAGGTGCTCCTGCGCGTCGAGAACTACGACTTCAACTGGCAGACGAACTACGTGCTGTCGGAACGCGTGCCGTTGCCGAAGGGCACGACGGTCGAGTGCGTCGCGCACTTCGACAACTCGGCGGACAACCCGAACAATCCCGACCCCGCGCGCGAAGTGCCGTTCGGCAACGAGACGGCGGACGAGATGATGATTGGATTCATGGACTACATCGTCGCCGACGGCGTGCGCCCGAAGTCGGTGAACGAGATCCGCGCGGAATACCGCGACGCGTGGCTGGCCGAGCACCCGGGCGAGGTGTGGGGCCTGTATGCGCAGCTCCGCGCGAACGCCACGCCGTTCTACCTGCCACGGCAGGGCGACGGGCGGATTTGCCTGCGCGTAAACGGCGCAGTGACGCCGCTGGACGTGCAGGACATCGTATGGACGGGCAACGCGTTCACGTCGCGCGTGACGCTGGGCGAGGTCGGTGACTGCACGCTGAACGGGTCGATCGATCCGGTCACGCAGGACATCGCGGCGAGATTG
>CAYUZD010000143.1:2725-6260 GCA_964449475.1 uncultured Nitrospirales bacterium | reverse complement strand
TGTTGCATCCGTTGCATGACGTCCTGCAGCGACGCGTTGCGTTCTTCCTGCGCGTTGAGTCGCAGTTGCAATTCGTCGTAGCCGGTGCGCAGCGACGCGGCCTCGCTTCGTGCGCGGGCATACTGCCAGGCGAAAAGCGCCGTCGTGCCGGCGAAGACGACCGCGAGCAACCAGCCGAGGTCGGATTTCGGATTGGGCACGGTGCGGCTCCCGGATCAGCGCGGCGCGGCTGCAGGGAGCCAGTCGTCGATGCGCGGCACGGCGGGATCGGTCGCGACGATGAGCCAGCGGTCGCCCGTGCGGCGGAACGTGAACGAGACCTCGCCGTTCGGCGCGGGCGGGAACACGACGGGTTCGGACGGGGACTCCGCGGCGGGGGTTTCGACGGCCTGCGCCTCGATCCGGTAGTAGAGGCGGACGACGACGCGCTGGCCGGATGAGAACTGCGTCAAGTCCCACGCGCGAAGCTGCCGGTGCACGGGCCCCGGCCGGTACCGGCGGAAGAACAGGTCCCACGCCGCGCGCGCGTAGTCCGCGCCCCAGCCTTGCGGGTCGGCGTAATTCGGATCGTACAGGCCAAGCAGGGTCGCGGCGTCGCCCGTGCGGTAGGCCAGCTCGAACGATTCGAGTTGCGCGACGATCTGTTGCGCGGCGAGCAGACTGTCGCCCTCGAGGTCGCCGTAGTCGGGCCACCACTGCTGCGAATCGGGCCTGCCGTCCACACTGGGCGGCACGGGCAGGCTGGTCGCGGCCTGCGTGTCCGGCTCAAATACGATTTCCTCGACGATGCGGCTCTCGACCGTGTTGATCACGAGGTAGTCGCCGTAGTTCACGGTGCCCTCGAAGGGTTCGGTCTCGTTCGTGAGCGCCGCGACGGCATACGCGACCGTCTCGCCCGTCGTGGGTACCGCGGCGTCCCTGAACGAGAGCGCGTCGAGGTCGCCGGAAATCTGCTCCCACTCCGTCGCCGGCAACACGCGGCGGTAGACGCGGTAGAACACGTCGCCTTCGCGGAACGTCCACCCGATCTCGATGCCGTCCGGCTGCCGGTTGGCCGTCGCGCCGCGGACGGGCGCGGGCACGGCCGCGAGCGTGAAGGGTTGTTCCTCGTAAAAATTCTCGCGCGTGTGCAGGATAAACGTGGCGCGGCCGACGCGCGAGATGAACGCCGTGCCCGCGCCGTCGGGCGTGTAGTGCGCGGAGAGTCGGTCGCGCCACTCGCTCGCGTCCTGCATCGCGCCCGCGGGAACGACGTCCTTGAAATGTTGCAGCAGTTCCTGGCCGGCGAACGGCGAGAGGACCGGGACCCAGTAAAACACGCCGGTGTTCAGGATGAGTTCGGGGACCTGGCCGGGCAGTTCGAGGCCGTACGCGCCGTGGAGCAGTTTGCCCGGGTGGAAAATCGGGTCGAGATCGGCGAGGTTCGCGCCGAACTCGGCGAGCGACGAGGCGGGCGCGAGGCGTAGCGCGGTCTTCATCTTGCCGAGCACGAATTCCTTGCGCGCGATGTAGCCGCGGCGGTGGATCTCGCGCAGCGTGGGCGCGATCGCCTCGTCCCAGCGCGCGTGGTTCCCGCCGGCCCAGAGGTCGCCGTGCGCAGGGAACCGGTACACGGCCGCGCCCGTCATCGCACCGTTCAAGATCATCGCGCGGTAGAACGCGGGCGGCATCGACGCCGCCGGATCGTCGCCGAAAACGCCCGGCTGCACGAAGCGCGACGCGGCGAACCACGTGGAGTCGCACGAGAGACCCCACTGGGCGGCCGCGCCCTCGATCCACAGGCCGAGAAGCGTGCTCGTCGCGGCGACGCTGTGCGACCCGCGCTGGCCGTTGAGCGGTACGGCGACCGCCGGATGGCGACGCATTGAGTCGAGGAGCGGCTCGTTCCACGTGTTCGCGGCGACGTGTACCCACTCGAGGCCGTCGAGTTCGATGAGCACGCGCCGGCCGTATTCGGACGCGGCGTCGATCGTCTGAGCGAGCCACCGGACCTGCGCGGGCACGGCGGCCGGTTCGCTCGACGCGAGCGCGGGGTAGTCATCGAAGCGCAGCCCGGCTACGTGCACGCCGCGGACGAGCGTGAACCGATCGAAGATGCGGCGGAGCTCGTCCAGCGGGAACAGCGTGCGCGGCGAGTCCGTGATCGAGACGATGATGGGGATGCCGGCGACTTGCAGTTCGTTGACGACGTCGGCGAACCGGTCGCCCCAGCCGACCTCGCCCGTGCGCGGGCCGGGCAGCTCGAGCGCCGCGACCGGGCGGAGCGACTCGTCGAGCGCGTCCCACGCCGCGCGAAGGCGATCAGCGTAAAGCAGCGCGTCGGCCGTGTCGGGCGGCGGCGCGCGAAAGACGAAGAGAGGACGCTCCGCCGTGATCGGATCGGGTTCGATGGCGCGCGCGAACGTGGGGGCCAGACACACCGCGAGCGCGGCGGCGGCGCAACTGCGGCGGAGAGACATTCGGAGGGACCCTTCCTCGCGCAGGATTCTATGCGAGCGTTTCCGGCGCGCACAACCGGGGCCGGACAAGCCGTTGAACGGCCCGCGGGGGGATTGCTAAACTCGCGCTCCACGACGGGATTGCCGCGACCCGGCAGGCCGGGCGCGCACCACACCGCGCGTGACAGGAGAACGTTCCATGGCGTTTATCGTTACCGAGCCGTGCATCAAGTGCAAGTACACGGACTGCGTGAGCGTGTGTCCGGTGGCGTGTTTCAAGGAAGGCGCGAACATGCTCGTGATCAATCCCGACGAGTGCATCGACTGCGGCGTGTGCGTGGACGAATGCCCCGTGACGGCGATCTTCCCCGAGGAGGAAGTGCCGGAGAAGTGGCACGAATACATCGCGATCAACGCACGGCTCTCGCAGGTGTGGCCGACGATCGAGGCCAGCAAGGATCCGCTCGGAACGGCGGAGGAATTCAAGGACGTCGAGAGCAAGCGGAGCATGCTGGACGAGAAGCCCGGTAGCTGACGGCGGATACGACAGAGTTTTCGCGCGGCCGGCGAGCGATCGCCGGCCGCGGTTCTTTTGGAAGAGGGACACAGTGACGAACCGGGTGCCACGCCTAAGCGCCCTCCAGCTTAGGCGTGCCGCCCGCGATTCAGTCGTTCGCGGGACCCAGAAGCGCGTACGTGCGCGCGCCGAAGTCGATGCCGCCGAACGTGGCCGCCTGCGCGTCGGCGCGATGACCCGGAAGCGGAATCCAGCCCTCGGCGGGGTCGTAAACGTAGAGCTTGAGTTGCGCGAACGCCTCGGGCGATAGACCGGCGGGCGCGTGGATCGCGATCGCGGTGTTCGCGGGCACCGTCGCGGGTTCGGCGCGGACGATGTAGATCGGGCTGCGCAGGGCGAGCCCGGCGGGAATGGGCGCGGGCGGCACGTCGGAGAGCCACGCCTGGCCGCGGACCTGCCCCTTGGTGCGCACGGTGAACAGCGCGGACCCGTCCGGCGTGCGCAGCTCGAGTTGCGTACCGATCGCGAGCGGCGACGCACGGCCGGGGTCCGGCGCGAGCTCGAACGACTGCTGCGTGAT
>CAYUZD010000143.1:0-2625 GCA_964449475.1 uncultured Nitrospirales bacterium | reverse complement strand
CGCGCCGGGCGGAACGCGATCGCGAGTATCCGGAACAAATCCGGGCGGGACGGCCGGCAGCGCAAAAGGGAAATTGCCGCTCCGGATGTTCGACGGTTGCCGATCGGGTTGGTCCAGGAATCCCACGATCCGGCTGTGCCCTTGATTGAGTACTTCCGGCGTGTTCGGATCGTGCGGCACGAGGACGGGCGGCGCGGGCGCGTCGAGCCGCGAAATGCGCGCCGTGTCGGACTGCGACAGAGTCGTCACGCTCGCATCGTCGTTGCGCGCGACGCGGGTGACGCCGCCGGGCTCCGGCAGTTCGCCGGGCTCGGCCTCGGGCGCGGCATGCGCGAGGAGCGCGCGGGGCGGCGCGGGCGGCGGCGACGGATCGACGATCGCAGCCACCGACGGGTCCTGCAACAAAAATCGCGCTGGGCCGAGCGCGGCGAGGAGCTGCGGCCGGTCCGCGGCGCCTGTCAGCACGCTGCGATCGACGTCGATGGTTTGATCGGGAAGTTCGCGCCAGCCTTCGGCCGGGCTGTAGCCCCAGAGGTACAGCGACTCGAGATTTTCCGCTGCGCACACGTCCGGACTGACCGCGAGCTCGACCTCCAGCGTGAAGCCCGCCGGAATTCGTTCCACGGCCGGCTCGACAAACGCGGAGAACGCGGCAAGGCCGGTCGGTAACGCGACCGGCGCGGTCCACGCCTCGCCCAGCCGCGCGCGGAAAGTCTCGTCCGCGGAGAGGTACACGGTGCCGTCCTGCTGCGCGGGCCGGAGCAACAGCCGCCGGCCGGTGACGGATTCCGCGTGGCGCTCGATGTCGTCGCGGTGGAAACGGGTGCGCTTGAACCGGCGATCGAGCAGCAAGTCGAGCTGATCGTCGAAGTGCCGCGACCCGGCGACTTCGGAGCTCCCGAACGGCACGAGGCTGACGGCCTCGGGCCAGTCGCCAAACCGGACGACCATCGCGAAGCCATACCCGCCGCTCGCGTACCAGCGGCCGTCGTCGAACAGGCGATCCCCCGTCGCGAAGATTGGCTCGCCGCTTTCCGCGCCGCCGATCGGTTCGACGCGATCGCCGCGCTGGATGACGTGGACCTCGCCCCACGGGACGTTGAGCGACTGGAACTCGTCGCGCAGCAGCATCGCGGCGTCGGCGGCCGCGCGCAGCGCGCGCTCGCGGAACCACGGCGCGCCCTCGAGCAGCAGGCTGTGCATGATTTCGCTCGGCCGCGGCGCGCCGGACTCGTCCTTGCGCAGGATCGTCCACCAGACGTGGAAATAGGTCATCGCGAGGCTGCCCGGATCCGCGAGGTAGTTCCACTCGGCGAGCATGTCCAGGCCGACGCGGAGGTCCGGGTGCGCCTGCGCGACGAACTCGGGGTAGTCGCGCGCGGTATTCAGCAGGAAGGGCACCGCCTCGGCCGCGAGCGGCGACACGGAATCGAACAGCATCGCCTGCATGTCCTCGAACGATCGCGGCCCGAGCGAGAACAGGCGGCGCACGCGCTTCGCTCGATAGGTGTCCACGTCGCGCGCGAGCCAGCTCGGGAAATTCGCGGCGTCGAGCACCGTGGGCGACGTGACGAACCACGGCGGCGTGCCGCAGGCCTGCACGTAGCCGCTGTCCGGATTGAGGAGCCACGGCATCGCGTCGGGCGGAAGCGAATCGCGCCAGTCGTACAGCCCGTCGTGCGTCGAGAGCGGACGGACGAACACGTCCCTCGCTTCCGGGAACCCGCCGGCGAAGACGAACGTGCCGGTGTCCGAGCGGACATCGGGCCGGATGCCCGTGCGCGCGGTGTACTGATAAAAGATGTTGCCGGTGCGATCGGCGTACAGCGCGTGGAACGGCGAGAGCTGCTGCCGATCGAGCACGCGCCGGAACGCGTCCAGGTCGCGCGCGAGCGCCATGTCGTAGAGTTGCCGGATCGCGCCGAAGTCCTCGTAGCCGCCGACGCGCCAGGAAAGGCTCCGGCCCTCGGCGTGCGCGACGATCGGCCCGCGCCACGTCGCGTACCGATCGACCGTTTCCTCGACGAACCCCTGCGGCGTCCAGATGTAGTGCGGCCGCTGGTCCACTTCCGAGTAGTTGATGCCGGTGCGCCGCTGCGGTTGGCGCTGCGGCATGACGGATTTCGGGTTGGGCCGCGGCGCGACGAGTTCCGGCGCGGTCTCGACATAGAGGTCCGCCGTGTCCGCAAAATTCGGCGCGAGCGCCCAGCCGAGTTCGGCGTTGTGACCCTGCACGATGACGGGCAGGCCGAACAGCGTCGCGCCGTAGACGTTGAGGTCGTTCGTGACGAGGTGCGCCTCGTACCACTGGTAGGCGCTGTCGTAGTGCGCGTGCGGGTTGATCACCAACATCGCGTCGCCGGACTGCGACATCGCCGGGCCGACGGCCCACGCGTTCGCCGACGGCGTCGACGGCAGCATGTGGTGCGCCTCGGGATAGTCGAACGGCGCCTGGCTCATCAGGTACCGGTGAAACAGCGCGAGCACGTCCGCCGGCTGCACGCCCTCGGCCCATTCCGGCGTGCGGTCGAGATGGTCCGTCATCCACGTGTTCACGCCGAGCGCGAAACCCTCGCACAAATCGCGCGTGATCGAGTCCGCGGCGGAATACGCGTCGAGCGCCAT
>CAYUZD010000142.1:0-8022 GCA_964449475.1 uncultured Nitrospirales bacterium | reverse complement strand
CGGCCGCCCCGTGCACGGTCGTTCCGCGCGGGCGAGACATCGAGATCGTGCTCGACGAACCGCAGCGCAGCGTCACCCCAGGGCAGTGGGCCGTCGTGTACGACGCCGAGGGGCGCGTATTGGTCGCGGGGATGATCCGGGAGTTCGCATCGGCGGCAACGACAAATACTTCTCCCATGAGTAACATCGTCGAAGTCTAGGTCTTCATTGGAGGTTAAGCGATGGTGCGTACTTTAGCGATGCTTACTTTATTGATGACCCTCAGCTTGGGCCAGACTGGAGAATCTGCAGTTACGACACCCGCCGAGGCAATGCGCGGTCTGGTGCACATTATCAAGGATGAGAAAATTGGCCGGGTCGAAGCTTTATGTATCCCGGAAAGCATTGCCTATTTTGCAGCACAGACGCCGGAGGGATTGGAAAGGGCATGGCACTATAAATTTGTCATCCGAGACTTTCGCTTCGACCCGCTGACGGAAATGTTGGTGGATGCGATTGAAAACACGAAGCTCTTGGAGTCAAACCATCGTGGGGATATTCGATGGGGGTTTCACTTTTACGACAGGGATGGCGAGGAAGTCGTCTCCCTCTATTCAGACCATTTTGGGAACATGGTGATTAACGGTAAATCGGCTGAATCTAAAGGCCCACTCCTCAAGGAACTACGAAAGTATTGCCCTCTGTGCGCGGACTTGCGCTTGCACCCTCAAAATTAGTTTGAAAGCAAGAGCACAGCTTTCAAATCTGGCCACGGTACACCGGTAACGACGCGCACATGTTCCCCCCGCGGTGCCCACACGTTTGGAATGGCCGTTGAGCCGAAGATGGCCATCGTCGGCACGCCCAGCGCCGCGGCCAGGTGCGTGATGCCGCCGTCGTTGCCGATGAACTGCCGCGCCGTGGCGAGCCGGCCGGCCAGTTCCACCAGCGACTCACAACTCAGCACGTCGCCTTCGAGCTTCGCGTCAAGTCCACTTTCGAGCTCCGCCGGACCGACGCACCACGTCACGTCGCGGCCGCAGGCCTTAAGCTCCGCGGCCAGCGCCCGAAAGTTCGCGATAGGCCAGTTCTTCCGTGCGCTGCCGCTGCCAGGATGGATGACGACATCGAGCGGTTCCCCGACTGGCCGGATATTCAGGCGGAACTCGCCGGGCAACGAGACGCCGAGGCATTGCGCGTAGTACTCGGTGGCATGACGCGTCCAGTCCGCGTCGGGCAATCCAGCGTGCGTCTCGGCGTGGCGAATACCGCAGGCGCGAAGGCCATTGCGTAGGGATCCGTCCACATCGCGCATGAATACAACGGCGCGCTCGAACCTCTCCATGAAACCTTTGAGAGTGGCGGACGGCGCATCGAACACGGTATGGAACCGAATCGCGTCCAGCGAGTGGGCCGCTGCGGCGACACCCGCTTCGACCGCGATCGCGAGACGATCTTGGTGTCCGGCGAGTTCGATCTCAGAGTCGGCGGAAAGCGCGGCAATAGTCGGGAGCGCGACGATGAGATCGCCGATAGCGCCCGTGTGAACGATGAGGGTGCGCGACATGTATAGATGATAGCGGCGATCCGGGCGGACGAGATCCTTCGCTTTGCTCAGGATGACTCGGGAGGTCGGTACACGGGGACGCGGCCGCGCGGGCTACTGCATCGGAAGCGTAAGGACGCGCACTTCGACTTCACCAATGCCACGATGCTTGAGGTCGATCTGGCTGGCTGCCGCCTCGGACAGGTCGATGATGCGGCCTTTGATGAAGGGTCCGCGGTCATTGATTCGGACATCGACGCTACGGCCATTCTGAAGGTTTTTCACGCGGACGATCGTGCCAAAGGGGAGCGAGCGGTGGGCAGCAGTCAGGTGACTCTTGTTGAAGCGCTCGCCGGACGCCGTCTGTTTGCCGTCGAAGCCGGGGCCGTACCACGACGCGATTCCGAGCGTAGCGCGCTCGGGAGTCCGCGCCATGTCGGGCTCGACCTTGGGCGGTCCGCCGCATGAGACCGCGGCAGCCGCCAGAATCGCGACACAGCACACCCGTAGCATGATTTTGCAGCCCCGAATCAAGATGCCGTTGGGCGGCGTCTAGAGCAGTCGGCTGATGCGCTCGGCGACCTGTTGAACGACTTCCGGTTTCCGGTAGTCGCCGCGTTCGACTGAGGCCTTCGCCGCCTCGACTCGTTCCACGCGAACCTGGGCCTGATCAGCGCTCAGCTGAATCGTCTTGGCAACGGCGGCGGCAGCCTGCGCCTCGCTGCTGATGACGACTCCGTCGGATGTCGGTTCCGATTCAGCGGACTGGCTGGGCCGGTTGTCGCGGACGCTCGCGGGGCGATCCGGCCGGGGCTCGTGTGGGCCGCCGATTCCGTGTATCCCTGCTACCATCGCTCCAAACTCCCTGGTGCCATTCGGGCACTTTTCGCCCCTTCCGCTGATCGGAAGTATCGGCATCCGAGCCGAAAACTTTAACGCCTTGCCCTTCCTCCATTTACGCCTATGGGAAACGATACCACCGCCAGGAATGGGGAATCAATACTGGAACGGCCAAGTTTTATGTAACAGCTTGCAAAGAAAGGAGTTAGGAGTGTCTATTTCTTGACCCGATCCTGGAGTTCCCCAATGGTACGGCTCACTTTGCCCTTGACGTAGTTGATCTTCCGCTCGGCCTTGTGGCCCATCGGACCTCCGGGATCCACCTCGCTCGCGCGCTTCCACGCCCGCACGGCAGCCTCCGAATCATGGAGCTTGTACATCACCAGTCCGAGGTAGTAGTGCGCTTTCGCGTAAGCCTCGTCCGCGTCGATAGACCGGCGGAAAAGTTCCTCGGCGCGCTCATAGTTCTTGGCGTTGTAGGCCTTTCGGCCGCGTTCGAGCAGCGCGGAGGCTTCCTTGTGGTTGCCGCGATCGGCCTGACCCGCCAAATCCGGCATGAACCAACGGATGAGGTTCGAGCTGGCATCGTACACCCGATCCCGCAAGTCCTCGATGCGTTCGCCAATCGCCACGTTGGGTGCTCCTTCCCCGGCGCGATTCTAGCACCGGCGGGGACAGTTCGGAAGAGGGGTCAGGACTGGGTCGGCTCGCGGACGGAGATGACCTGGCTGGCCGGGAAGTGGCCCGAACGCTCCCTGAACCAGTAGATGTAGCGGTCGCCGTCCTCGTAGACGCGGTCGGCGGCCACGGTCAGGCCGTTATCCAGCACGATCTGGTAGAACTCGCTGCTTTCCGGCGGCAGGTACCCCCTATCGACCGGCATATCCAGCCCAGCAATGTCGAATCGCGGCATCCCGGAGCGCTTGTACTGGCGATGGTACCGCTGGACCAGTTCGACGTAGTTTTGCGTCTCTTTGAACGGCGGGATGCCGCCGTACTTCTTCACGTTGCCCGGTCCGGCGTTGTACCCGGCGAGCGCGAGATCGATGTTCTCGTTGAACAGCCCGAACATCTTGCTCAGGTACTGTGTACCCCCGGCAATGTTCTCAGCCGGGTCGAAGATGTCGTCAACGCCCATGTCGCGCGCCGTGCCGGGCATGAGCTGCATCAGACCGCGCGCGCCAGCGCTCGAGACCGCGTGCGGATTGCCGTTGCTCTCCACCCGGATGACGGCATACACCAGAGCGGGGTCGAGCGCATGTTGCTTCGCGTAGTACGTGACGATGTCGTCCAGCGAATTGCCGGCGAGAACGGTACGTTGGGCCGGGCCGGCCTTCGGCGCACGGAAAGCCTCCGGCACCTCAATTGGGTCGTAATGAATCGTTACTTCCACGTAATCGGGCCGGCCCTCGAACTCACCGGGCCGGTTCGTGATCATCGCTACGCCGTCCTTGTCCATGAACATCTTCTGGCCGCTGTAGCGCGCGCCAAGGTCCTTGACGTTGCTCAATCGGATCGGCTTGGCGTCCGTCGAGGCCCCGGATACTTCGCTGGTCGAACTAATCACGACCGGCTTCGTTGGGGCCGCCTTGCCCACGGTCTCAGCCCGGGGAGGCAGCGAAGGCGCGCGTCTGGGGCTGGCGACGTTCTCGACCACCGCCTCCGGCCGCGGCGTAGCAACGGCGGCGGGGATGTCCTCCCGCCATGCCTCGTTCGCCGGCGTACTGGGCGACGCTTCCGACCGGTTCATCCGCTTGAGCCGCCATTGATCGCGCAACTTGCGCCGCTCGTCGCGATCCGGCGTGATCTCGATGTCGTGGTCCTTGACCTCGGACTTGGGCACGGTGATCATCGACCCGTCCGCCGGGTTCTGGATGTAGTAACTTTGGGCGCCCTCGCCAATGTAGACGTTCTCGTAGGTGACCCCACCCACGCGAATGCTGTCGGAGTAAGCGAAGGCAGGACCCAAAAGCGCGGCGCAGACCCCGGCCAACGCTGGCCGGAGCCGGAACGAATGGAGGGTAGATCCGACCGGCATAAGGTATTTACTTTACGCGCCTAAGCCCAACCGCAATGCGGAAATATAGCACTACATGACCAACAAGGCAAGCTATTTCAGGGACGATCCACGTCGAATCGGTGTCCAGAAATCGGCGACAGAGCCGGTCTGAATTGAAAAAGGTGAGAATTCCAACGAAACTGGATTGAGTTGGTCAAGTCTGCATACGCCGACGGTAAGTACACCGGCGGGAGGATTTCATGGGCCAAAAGATCACCCAGGTCGACGCGTTTACGGCCAAGCGCTACGAGGGCAATCCCGCGGCGATCTGCATCTTGGAGCGTGAAGCGGATCCAGGCTGGATGCAGCGCATCGCGAATGAAATGAACCTCTCGGAGACGGCCTACCTCGTCCCGCGAAGCGATGGGTTCGGCCTGCGTTGGTTCACGCCCACCGTGGAGGTCGATCTTTGCGGGCATGCGACGGTCGCGGCCGCGCACGTGCTGTGGGAAGAGGGCGCTGTCCCGGGGAGCGAGGCCTGCCGATTCCACACACGCAGCGGCCTACTCACGGCGAAACGAGGCAATTCCGGCTGGATTCAGGTCGAATTCCCCAAGGAAACCGTCGAATCCTGCAGCGTTCCCGCAGCCGCGGAACAGGCCCTCGGGACCAAGGCCATCGCTGCGGCGCTAAGCTCGCGACTCGCCTACCTCGTCCTCGAAACGGACAATGAAGATGCTGTGCGCGCCGCTCGGCCAGACTTCTCCGCCGCGGAAAAGCTGCCGTACGAAGGCCTCATCATCACGAGCGGTGCCAAGCCCGGTACCCCACACCAAATCGTCTCGCGGTTTTTCGCGCCCCGCAAGGGCGTGAACGAGGATCCCGCAACGGGTTCCGCGCACTGCGTACTGGGGCCCTACTGGGCGCCGAAGCTGAAATTGGACCGGTTCGATGCTTTTCAGGCGTCCGCGCGCGGCGCGGAGATTCGCGTCGAGGTGGGCGAGTCGCGCGTGACGCTCAGCGGCCGGGCGGTGACCGTCCTGCGCGGGGAACTGGTCTGAAATCGCGCATTCGGGATTAATTCGCCCACACAAATGTTCACTCTATTGAAATTGTGACAAGGACCACGCGTGCGTGGTATAGTGACGTGTGAGCAATCCTGAGAATGTTCCCGCCAAGGCACCCCGCGCGTACTCCTTTCAGAGTGACGAACAGCGCTTGTGCAACGAAGCGTTGACTTCGCGCGAGTTCGACGGCATTTCCGACGAGCAGTGGGTCGCAATGTGCGAGAAAGTTGCGCTCGGCTCCCGGCACGCCGATCCCGCGGGTTCTCCCGTAGGGGATGAGGGCTGATGGCGGGAGATTGCGCCCGGAAGGAGTGCTGAGATGAGCAGGAGCCCGCACTCGTTCGAGAAACGGCGCCGCGAACTCGAGAAGAAGAAGAAGCAGGACGAAAAGCGCCAAAAGAAACTGGAGAAGAAAAAAGAGGAACGCGGCGATCACGCCGACGTGCCCGCGGCCGACCCGGCCGAGTAAACGCGATAGCTTGCACCGATACACGGTGAAACGCTTCGGATGGAATCTGGTCACCCTTCGCGGGTCCATCCGGTGAACAACGAAGGGATGTCATGCCGCGGCCCGCATGTGGCCCGGCGCGAGGAGAAAGCTAGTGGCAACAGGTACAGTGAAGTGGTTCAATGATCAGAAGGGGTTCGGATTCATCACGCCGGACGACGGGAGCGCCGACGTGTTTGTGCACCATTCGAACATCGACGCCCAGGGCTATCGCAGCCTGCAGGACGGCCAGAAGGTGTCCTTCGAGAAGGGCCAGGGGCGCAAAGGCCCCGAGGCGACCTCGGTCCGTCCCCTCTAATCCCCAATCACGACTGAACTAAAGCGGGCCCCGGAGCAATCCGGGGCCCGTTGACTTTCCAAGCAGTGGACCTGCCCCTACACCAGCGGCTTCATTTTCTTCGCGCCTTCGATCGCCGCGAGTTCCGCCTCGGCGGCAATGACCCAAATCGAAACCCAATTGCCCGAATCGGCGAGCGCGCGCCACGTGGCGATCGCTTCATCCCGGTTGCCCGCGAGCAACTGCGTCACTCCCTCGGCATACCGCGATCGCTCCACATCGGGCTCGCCCGGCGTACCGCCCGGCAATGGCGTTTGCGCAGGCGAGACACGCGGCGCCGCCCACGCGTCCCACGTTCCGATGAGCCACGCGGGATACGCGGACGGCCCGAGTTCGAGCGCCTTGGTGAACGCGTCGTGCGCACCTCTGAAGTCTCTGAGCAGGTAGCTCGCGATGCCGATCCCCACCCACGGTTCCGCGTTCTGCGGTTCGAGGGCCGAAGCATGCTGATAGTCGGCGCGGGCCTGACTAAACTGGCGCAGCACCACGAACGCGTCCGCACGAAGGGAGTACGCGTTGGCATCCGCCGGGTTGAGCGCGATCGCGCGCGAATACGCCTGCACGGCGTCGTGGTAGTGCCACAACGCTTTCAGCGCGTTGCCCTGCTCGAGACGCACCGCGGGGTTCTCCGGTTGCGCGGCGACATGTTTGTCCGCCTCGGCCAGGCGCGCCTGGAGCGCCTTGATGTCCGTGCCTTCGAGCGGTTTCGCGTATAGGTTCTTGCCAAGGAGCGAGACGCACTCGACGTTCATGTCGAGCGCCATCTTCCCCGGCGTGATGTGCTGGCTGGACAACTGGGACAACGCGGCGCCCGTAAGCGCCAGGGCGAGCGAGACGGTCATCATGTCCGGGTGAATCCTTTCCAATTGGGCCAAAAAATCGAGTATACGGCCTGCGCATGAAGCGGTCAAAGGGTGGACGCCGCGCGCGGCGTTCGCCTATGCTGGGCGGCCCCGACCGCATTCGCGGCGGATTTTTCCTTATGGCAGTACGGAGGCATCGCATGGCGACACTCAACCCGCATTACGGCAAACTCGAGGCGGGCTATCTTTTTCCCGAAATCGGCCGGCGCACACGCGAGTTCCAGGCGAAGCACCCGGACGCGAAAATCATGCGGCTCGGCATCGGCAACACCACGGAGCCGCTGTCGCCCGCGATCGTCGCGGGACTGCACTTGGGCGTGGACAAGCTCGCGGACGTGAAGACGTACACGGGGTACGGCGACGAACAGGGCTTCCAGGAACTGCGGGAGGCGCTGTGCGCGCGCTACAAGGGCTACGGGGTCGACCTCGCGCCGGACGAGGTCTTCATCAGCGACGGCGCGAAGCCCGACTCGGCGAACATCCAGTCGATCTTCGGCCAGGACAACGTCGTCGCCGTGCAGGACCCGGCGTATCCGGTGTACGTGGACAGCAACGTGATCGCCGGTCGCACGGGCAAAGGCGACAAGGGCACGTACGCCGGACTGGTGTACATGCGGTGCGACGAGTCAAACGGGTTCTTCCCCGCGGTGCCGGACCGCAAAGTCGATCTGATTTACCTGTGCAGCCCGAACAATCCGACGGGCGCCGTCGCGACGCATGACCAGCTGCGGCGCTTCGTCGACTACGCGCGGAAACACAAGGCCGTGATCATTTTCGATTCCGCGTACGCCGCATTCATCTCCGATCCCAAGCTGCCGCGGTCCATTTACGAGATCGACGGCGCGAAGTCCTGCGCGATCGAGCTGAACAGTTACTCGAAGGA